>JAHQWA010000236.1 GCA_019634045.1 Saprospiraceae bacterium | reverse complement strand
CCACCATTTGGAATATTATCAACTGTTTTTCGTAGTGTTTGCGGTATGGGCCGTATCACTCATCATCAGTCCTATCTGGCTCAAACACTATCGATTCGGTCCTTTAGAGTGGCTCTGGCGTAGTCTCTCTTACCGGAAGCTGCAGCCTATGAAAAGATTAGCTGATTGAGTAGTAAGATCAAACGAATAATCAATCACCCGCGTACCACATAGACAAATCATGAACAAATATCCACTGGGATATTGTGCTGCGCCTTTTCTAAACAATTAAGCAACATGTACCGACTGTTCTTACCCTTGCTTTTATTGCTCGGGGCTTGTCAAGCCGTGAATCCACCCCTAACAGACATCGATGGAAATAGCTATCCGACCAAGGAATTGGGAGGATTGATATGGATGACGGAAAACCTTCGAGTTACGAAAGATTCGGAGGGCAAAGCCATTACTTATTTCTATCCCGATGAGAATCCTGCCCATGCAGCCACCTATGGCTTGTTGTATGATTACCCGACCGCCTGTCAAGTTTGTCCCCCAGGCTGGCGATTACCCACTAATGAGGATTGGGAGAAGCTTTTTGTGCTAGGAGAGGAAGGGATAGCGCCATTATGGAAGGATGCTAACTATTGGCCCGGCGATGCGAGTGGCAATACCACAGGCTTTTCCGTACGCCCCACCGGCTATGGCAATAGTGGTGAATTCGACAATGGATTTGGTGGAAAAACCTTATTCATATCCAAGACCAAGGATAATGAGCATGACATCTGGACCTATATTTTTGAGAAAGATAAAAGCTCGATCCGAAAGGCAGCTCAACATCCTACCTATGGGTTTTCAGTGCGTTGCGTAAAGGAATGAAAAAGGGCTGCCTCAAACTTCCGAAATTTCTACAGAATTTAGTCGCGCTAACTTCGGATGTTTAAGCTCAGTTTTTCTTCACTTAATATTGCTTCCTATTTTAGGATATTGTAACTTCTCTATTCAACAACTACTACACTTAGCTCGGCATTTTCTCACGGGAAAAGAGTGAGGCCTTTGTGGATTTTACTCCAGGTTCCTTTTAACAAAATGTCATGGCGCATCCTAAAGTAAAGGAAAACTCTTCCATTGTTACTATCCTAAAACCAATACTTGAACTCAACCCTCAGCAGGTACAATTGCTTGAGCAGCTCGAATATGAATGGTATCGGTCTTATCAGTTTGATGTCCCCAAATTCTACTCTCCTAAGGTAGCTGCTATTCGGAGTATACGTCGATTATTGCCAGTCTTAGAAAAAGAGCAAATAAAGAAATTGAAAACGGTACTGCAAGAAAACAGGAAAGAGCAAAAGATCTATGACCAAGCACAAATGGAAAGGCGAAGCTTTGAACGCTTATTTAAAAGCCTTAGTTTTTTAACGCTAAGGCCGGAGCAGGAAGCGCTCGTTCATAGGCTCTGGGAAGAGAAAGGCCTCCTTCGTACAGAGAAGTATCTAGAACATTTGGAAGCTACACTAGATGCTGAACAATCTACTGCCCACAAAAAGTATAAGGAGAAGCAAGATCGCTTATTTCGAGAAGGTCAAGAAAATCATGTAAGATTCGCTTATGAGCATTTAGCATTAGAGGAAGAACAGTTTAAAGAGGTAGTTGAATATCACATGAAAAACTATTGGCGAGACTGGCTGCCTGGAGAAGAACTCAAGGAAGAGGCTAAATTCATGCAAACGATTCTGACGGTGAAACAATGGAAAAAATACCAAACAGATTTGGACAGACTAAGTGGCAGGTGTTAAAAGGCAAATGAAAGCCGATGAAAAAGGGAATAAATTTACCCTGCTTTGGGTAAAAGGACTTTTTGAATATACCAAGGACGTTTTGCATCCTAAATATCTAACTTCTCGAAGGGAATTTGAAAAACACCTCAGCTCGGAGGAGCGAAGCCTCATTAGCTATGTACGGGAAAAAGTAAAGGAATTTTACAAGGACCGGCTTCAAAAGGACTATAGTGACCACCATTCCACCGAAATGGAATCGAATAGAGTGTGGGTTGCGCGCGCCAATTTAATGCCTTCCATAGGCCCGAAAAAAACAAAAAAACTAGAGAAGGATTTAAATAGAATAGCGGTACAATATTCAGAAATACTAAATGTGTGTTATGCCAAACTAAAGGAGGCAGACATTGCGTCTAGGGAATTTACAGCAAATTTCTATGAAGAAATCGGAGGGACTTATGGCCCCAATGTTATGGTGCATAGGGAGGAGGAGGAGAGAGCAGAGGAACTCTGGAAAATGAATTTTCTGCTAGTGGATCCAAATCATAAGCCAGAGTGACAGGAAAGTCTGAAACGATAAATAGGTCATAGCCAAATAGAACTATGACCTATTATCTCGGATAGCAAGTAATGTGAAGAGGATTAATCCTTAATCACGCCCAGCTTCTTACCTACCTTAGTAAAAGCTTCCACCGCTCTATCTAGATGATGAAGCTCATGCCCGGCAGATATCTGTACCCGAATTCGCGCCTGTCCCTTTGGAACTACCGGGTAATAGAAGCCGATCACATAGATCCCTTCTTCTAATAGTGCATTGGCGAAGTCTTGGGATAACTTGGCATCGTATAACATGATCGGTACGATCGGGTGTACTCCAGGAAGAATATCAAAGCCCGCCTCGGTCATGGCCTTTCTAAAATGTTGAGTATTGTTTTCTAGTCTATCACGAAGTTCGGTGGTACTGCTAAGTAGGTCCAAGACTTTGATTGAAGCCCCTACGATCGAAGGCATCACGGTATTAGAGAAAAGGTAGGGTCGTGAACGTTGGCGAAGAATATCGACGATTTCCTTCTTGGCGGCTGTAAAACCACCAGACGCTCCTCCTAAGGCTTTTCCGAAGGTGCCCGTAATAATATCAACGCGCCCCATTGCATTGCAGTACTCATGGGTGCCACGTCCTGTTTTACCGACAAAACCGGTAGAGTGACACTCATCGACCATTACCATGGCGTCATATTTGTCAGCAAGGTCGCAGATCTTGTCGATTTGAGCAATGGTACCATCCATAGAGAAAACACCATCGGTAGCAATCAAACGTCTTCTTGCGCCTTGAGCTTCTTGTAACTTAAGCTCCAGGTCCGCCATATCATTGGTTTTATAGCGATAGCGGGCGGCTTTGCAGAGGCGGATACCGTCGATGATGGAGGCGTGATTCAGCGTATCGGAAATAATTGCGTCTTCCTTACCCAATATGGGCTCAAATAGCCCTCCATTGGCATCAAAAGCTGCGGCATATAAGATAGCATCTTCCATCCCCAAGAAATCAGCGATCTTGCGCTCCAATTCCTTGTGAATATCTTGGGTTCCGCAGATGAAGCGGACGCTCGACATACCAAAGCCATGGGTGTCTATCGCTTCTTTGGCAGCTTTGATCACGTCGGGATGGGAGGATAAGCCTAGGTAATTATTGGCACAAAAATTCAACACTTCCAAGCCCTTATCTGTCTTGATCACGGCGGACTGGGGTGTGGTAATAACTCTCTCTTCTTTATAAAGGCCTGCTTCTTTGATGGATTGGATTTCTTCCTGCAGAACGGGGGCAGTGTTATCAAACATATTGTAAAGTTTTTAGCTTATTTAGGTTGCTGATCATGTCAGTTGTCATTTGTTCTAGGTTGAATTCAGGCATCCAGTCCCAGTCTTTGCGCGCCATAGAATCATCGATACTAGAAGTCCAGCTATCGGCAATCTGTTGTCGAAAATCAGGTTGGTATGAAATCTTGAATTCTGGATAATGGACTCGAATGGCGTCGTAGATTTCCGCAGGAGTAAAGCTCATTCCTGCGAGGTTATAACTCGTTCGAACCCGTATTTGCTCTCTAGGTGCTGCCATTAATTCTACGGTAGCTCGGATAGCATCTGGCATATATAGCATAGGAAGGCGCGTATCCTCTCGCAAGAAACAGTAGTAGGGCTTTTCTTCTACGGCAGCATGATAGATCTCCACAGCATAATCCGTAGTCCCGCCACCAGGAGGGTGCAGGTAGCTGATGATGCCTGGGAAGCGAACAGAACGTACATCAACTCCATACTTGAGGAAGTAATAATTACACCAATCCTCACCAGCGGCTTTACTGATTCCATATACTGTCGTTGGGTGTAAAATAGTGTGCTGTGGAGTGTTATTGCGCGGTGTTTTATCGCTAAAAACGGCAATGGAACTTGGGAAGAAGACTTTTTCAACTTGGTGCTGCCGAGCAGATTCCAGAACGTTGAATAAACCCTCCATGTTTACCTGCCAGGTCCAGCGCGGATTGGTCTCTCCCTTGGCAGAGAGGATGGCAGCTAGGTGGTAAATCTGCGTGACTTTAAAATCTCTGATGATTTCAGCCAGCCGTTGCTGGTCTCGAATATCTAGAATTTCGAATAAGCCATTTTCTTCAGCGGGCGGGCGGATATCAGTAGCTAGGACTACCTCGGATCCATAGTATGCACGCAAGGCGGTGGTTAATTCAGAGCCAATCTGACCGTTGGCTCCGGTGATCAGGATGAATTCCTTTTTCATGGTTAGGACTTCTAGGTTGTGGTAGCTGAGCATCCTGTGGTTAGGAGGATTACACGCTCAGAACCAAATGTTGTTCTGATTATTGGTTGTTTCTTACACAAAGAAACAACTATAGTAGGAATTAGGATGCTAACATCACATAAAATCTTTGCTAAGCGGGTAGTCAGGAGTGTTATGAGTTATCCTTTACTAGAATAAGCGTATTTTGAGAAACGCCTAATCCACTAATCAATTATTAACACTCAATCATGAAAAACGTAAGCCTGTTGGGTCTACTCCTTCTTATTTTCTCCTGCTCCCCTGAAGAGCAAGAAGCAGTTAAGACCTATTCAATTGACCAATTTTACCAAACCACAAGCATTACTGGAGGAGTCTTCTCAGATGACGAATCCAAGCTTCTGGTCAGTGGAAATGAAACCGGCATATATAATGCCTATGAAATCAACATTGCTGATTCTAGTAGGAAGCAGATTACCTTCTCGGAGGAAGAATCCATCTTCGCTATTGACTATGTTCCGGGAACCAATGAGATCCTTTATTCCTCTGATAAGGGAGGAAATGAAAATAGTCATATCTACCATTTAGCAGCAGATGGAACAGTGACAGACTTGACCCCAGGAGAGGAAGAGAATGCTCAGTTTGGGGGCTGGAGTGAGGATGAAAAATCATTGTACTATTTATCCAATAAGAGAGACCCCCGATTTTTCGATTTGTATAAAATGAGCATCGAAAGCTGGGATTCGGAGCTAATGTATCAAAACAATGAGGGGCTGGATGTTGGTGCTATGACCGAAGATGAAAGTATGTGGAGTGTTTCTCAACCCATCACAACCAGTAATGTTAAGTTATTTCTGTACGATCGGGAGAATGATGAAATGACCGAGATCTCGCAAGACCCAGGTAGTTATGGTAGTTCGGGTTTTAGTAGTGACAATCGCTTCTTCTACTACATTACCGACGTAGGAAAGGAATTTGCCTATCTAGTGCAGTATGAAATAGCGACTGGGGAACGAACGACTTTGTATGAGGCCGAATGGGACGTGATGTATAGCTATTTGAGTGACAACGAGACTTACCGGGTAGTGGCAGTTAATGAAGACGGAAAGAACACCTTAGCCCTCATCGAAAATGCCTCAGGGGATAAGGTCGATCTTCCATCTATACCGGATGGAGATATCACCTCCGTAAACATGGCAGATAGTGAAAAGCAAATTCGCTTATCCGTTGGTACCTCTAAAGCTTCCAATAATTTATACGTCTATAACTTGGAAAGCAAAGAACTCAAGAAACTAACAGAGACCTCCAATCCGGATATTAACCCAGATGATTTGGTGGCAGCTGAGGTAGTACGTTTCGAGTCTTTTGATGGGCTAGAAATTCCTGCCATCTACTATAAGCCGCTTAATGCCTCTGCGGATAATCCGGCTCCTGCCTTAGTTTGGGTACATGGAGGACCAGGAGGCCAGTCCCGGGTAGGCTATCGCCCTTTACTTCAATATCTTGTCAACCATGGCTATGCCATTCTAGCTGTCAATAACCGAGGAAGTAGTGGATACGGAAAGACCTTTTTCCAGATGGATGACCAAAACCATGGAGACAAGGATTTGAAGGATTGTATCTGGGGAAAGAAATGGCTTCAGTCGCAGGATTATATCGATTCTGAAAAGATCGGAATTATTGGAGGTAGTTATGGAGGATACATGACGATGGCCGCTATGACCTTCTATCCAGATGAGTTCAATGTAGGCGTCAACTTCTTTGGCGTCACCAACTGGCTACGAACCTTGAAATCTATTCCCCCCTACTGGGAGTCCTTCCGGGAAGCGTTATATGCTGAAATGGGGGATCCTTATACAGCGGATTCGGTGCGCTTGTACAATATCTCCCCACTTTTCCATGCGGAGAAAGTGAAAAACCCCATCATGGTGCTACAAGGTGCGAATGATCCAAGGGTGCTGCAGATAGAGTCTGATGAGATTGTGGAGGGGGTAATGAAAAATGATGTGCCAGTAGAATACATCGTTTTCCCGGATGAGGGGCATGGTTTTATCAAAAAGGAGAATGAGATAAAGGCTAATAGTCAGATCTTGACCTTTTTGAATAAATACTTAAAACAGGAGGTAGCGGACTAGAGAACAGTTAGGTTAGGTCCAGCAGTGATAGATAGTCATTGCTGGACCTATTATTTAACTTACTAATGTTATTCAAAATGCCTAGCCAAGGCTTGCTTCCAATCTGAAATCTCGAATTTGTCAACAATATGGCCGCTTGGATCGATCAGGTAACAGGTTCTACAACAATAATCTTCTCGATAACTACTTTTCAAGGTAGGATTACCTTTTGAGATGATGAAGGTTCCCTCCAGATATAAGTTTCTAATATTAGTTTTTAAGGCACCTAGGCTTTCATCGATTGCTAAAATTTCAATCTTTGATAGATATTGGTCATATAATTCCTTGTAATACTCATAACTCATTATCGGAGACCAGCAGGCGGTTATATTAACCAGGAGCAAATATTTTTTCTTGTAATCTTGAAGAGCAATACGGTCACCTTCCGTTGTGACACCTGCGAAATTAGGAGCTATAAACCCAACTTGAGTGCCAATTTTATCGCTAACATCTGTTTCTTTTATTAGTGAAATCCAACTTCCATCGTTCGAAATATCTGCAAATTGATAATAGAATTCACCTAGTTTTAGATATTCTCCTTTGTATAATGTTTCACTAAGTGTTAGGGAGTCTTTTTCTCTTCCATTGTAGCTAGTAATACCTAGCCATGGGTCATCAAAAGCTAATCGCAAAGAAGGCGGCCCACTAATAGCCTGAATTTCAAATGCTTGATTGTCCAAGGTGAAGTTAGTCTTTACATGTTGTGTGATTTGATACTTAACTACCCCATCCTTCAGTTTTACGACAATCCAAGTGGTTGCTAGTACTAATTCTTTGCCATTGTAGATCTTATAGGTACAAGGTATATGGGCTGCATCTATTTCACCATTTTCATTAACAGGTCTAACCTGATCATCTCGGAAGTCATGGTTATTGTTTTCATCAACGATTATTACTTGTTCAGTTCCCTTAGTTCCGACCAGGACCTTGATGTGGTTTTCCCGCTCTAACGGCAATTGTGCGGTATCAATTTTCGCTGGGTAATACTTTGAGAGAAACTTGGGCAGATCACTAGAATCCTCTTCCATGAAATATTGATAGGACCACATTTTTGTGTCTACTATATCAATGGCAATTTTGGGATTTAAAACCCCTTCAGGAAGGAGAATATTGAAGTCATTGTCTTTGGAAATATCCTTTAGCGGGAGAGACCACTGGAAAGCAGGAAATAGACCTTGACCTTTTTCTTTTTTAGTCTTTAGTAGTAGCGTGTCAGTATCGGAAGTAAACTGGTAGGCGGATAAATGGTTGACCTGAATCCCAAGAAATAGGATTAAGGCGAATCTAAGTAAATTAAATTTGGACAACATCATCGGGGAGATTTATTGGGTACAATCAAATTTTAATAAGCGCACCATCCAAGATAGGCCCTGGGGCTTTATAAGATACAAAGATTGAGTGGGAATTGCTAGTTTAATCTCCCTTCCAATTCCTTCGCTCTTTGATAAGGAATATAATTCGCATCGGCTTGCGCCCAAAACTGAAGGGCAATTCCTAAGTTTTCCTTGGCAGCCTCTGAATTATCATCCGCCAGTATGCTAGCCATTTGGTAATATGCCATCGGGTCATCCGTTTTCTGGTCTATCAACTTTTGCAGGAGCGTTAAGGCACGTTCGGTATCTCCAGCTCTGTCATATATCTTGGCTAGGAATATGCCACCAGAACTTAGGAATCTTTCAATCCTTCCATCATCTGCTGCCAAGATTTCGACACACTTTTTATAATCTTCTTGAAGATAAGATGCTAATACGTCAAAGTACTCAGTAGCTCCATTGCCATAGACGCTATAGGAAGCCCGACAGTTCACAAATTCTTCTTCACTCATTGGCATCTGATAATCATTGATCAAGGCTTGACTATTGGCGGTGCAGTCATAGATTACTTTTGATTCTGGTGAATATTTGGCTAATTCTGTCAGTAATTCGTTGATCTTTTCTGGTCGCCCAGTAGAGAGATACATATCGGCTTTTGTAGTGAAATAGGTGACTACTAATCTATTGATGGGCGTTCTTTTAAGTTGCTGTTTTTTATGGTCATTTAAAACATCATAAGCCTTTTGAACCTGCCCAGTTTTTAGGGCAAAAAACATTTTAATCCATAAGAAGTTGAGACTGTCTACTAAGGTAGTAGATTGTTCTATGCCTTGTTCCACTCTTTTATTGGCCTCTGCGATCTTTAGATCTTTAAAATCCAAATAGGACAGTCGAGTTTGAATGCTCATGTTCAATGGATCCATGGTTTCTTGTTCTACAAGGATTTCTTTTGCCTCTTCAATCCGCCCCTGCTTCTCGTAGATGGTAGCATACTTTAACTGATCTTCCTCTCGATCTGGAAATGCTTCTTTTAGCTGATCAAGTGTTTTCTCAGCTTCCGCATATTCTTCATTTTCTAGTTGTAGACCGTACATTCCCAAGAGCCCTCTTTCCAAGTTACCGTACTCAATGGCTTCTTGAAGCAATGCTTTTGCACTGTCTATCCCATGATTGAGTTTATAGGTAGAAAGCAAAGCCTGATAGGCTTGAAATTCAAAGGGGAACATCTTCCGGCGCACTTCCTGTAATTTCAAATAGGCATCTAAACGATTGGTGATGCTATACAGTACCGATTTTGCGGCGAATTGCATTCTATCGGGTAGGGAGGCGCCATACTTAATGGCATTCTTAATGTAACCGATCGCTTCGTCCCTTTTCCCTTGGCCATATAGAGGATCACCAACGAAAAAGTGGCAAAAAGAGCAAGTCGGATCTATTTCCGTGGCCATTTTAGCTAGGCGTACTACCTCCTCCAATCCGGTAGGATTCTTGTAGTAAGCTATTCGAGATAGGGTAAAGTATTTTAGCGCTTCCTGATTACTTGTGAGTAAGGCGGATGAGGGCAAATTGACTTGATTCTCGATGGGTTCAAAAGCATTAGGGATGTTGGCAAAAATTTCTTCCTTAATCTCATCAATGGCAGCATATGGATCCTCATTCGTGATGTCAAAATCAAAAATAGATTTTCCATTCCGGGTATTGTAAAGACTTCCTTTGAATACAAACTGATTATCCTCAATCGTGTAGGATACCCTGCTGAAATAGTCATTGCGGGCCTTCCGTGCAATTTCTCTTTGCATTCCTGTATTTGGCGGGACAAAGGATGTTAACCCTAGGACATTGTAATAGCCGGTTAAACCGTATTCTGATACAGCATAGAACTCTGGACGTTGCTCGAGGTTAAAGGCTAAGAGGTTGGAAAATGCTACGCCCCACCAATCTTGTTCTACGTCGCCAGTCTGATTTTCGAATTGAAAACAGGCAATCGTTTTTATTTTTTGCAGCGATGGAACAACAGCTTGGACGGTATTCCCTTCCTCATCAGTCATTTGAACAATTTCACTGGGACTGGAAGTGGCGTCAGTAAATAGAAAAGTGCCCGCGGCGATGGCCAAAACGAGATTAGTTAGAATGATTATCCTAGGCCACTTCAAATTATTCAAGGAGGATATCGGACGAAGTGGGCTTCCAAAATAGGCTAAAATTGCAATAGCTGGTAATAAGGAGATCCAGACCACTAAGTATTTGTCTATCCAGTGTGCGCTTAGATCATATCGATTGGTTGCAAATTCCAGAAACTGCAAAAGGCCAAAGCCTACAGCTAAGTATGTGCCCAGAGATTGGGGTACCTTCCGTTCCCATAGGTCTTCTAATCCTGTCTTCTTCGTCTCAGTAGTCATAATGCTAGCTGGGTTTTAAACAGCAATTTGTAATTGGATTTTCCCTGTGTAAGGAGGATACTACATGCAAGCGCGTAGTTACTGCTGAGTAACTATACCCAAGTTTCGGCTCAAAGATAAGGAAACGAATTTGGAGGCAAGTTGTTCTCGTTTTGATCGATGCTATTTCAGTCGAGCATCCAATTCTGACACTTTGAAACGAACATGGAGAATATAAGGAGATGCTCCGCTTTCCCAGTGTCCGTATGTCGTGGCAAGTATAGTTCCATCTGGAAGTATTTCTAAAGCAGGATAAGCACAATCACTTCCCCTGGTATTGTCCTTCAATCGAACTCGATACTGACCTTCTCGTCCTTCCACCAAGTCTTGATAAGTACCTACCCAGCCTACCCAATCACCGGCAGTTGGACTCACCGGACCTGCCTTTTCGTATAGTTGCCCTTCGTCACAATCCTTGCAGGCAGCTTTTAATTGCCGGTAGCGTGAGAGGGCAGGGGAATTGTCTCGAAAGGAAATAAACAGTCTACCATCTGGAATGTAGACGGCTTGGTGTCGATCTCCAGTCAGCGAGTTAGGGAGCTCACGAGGGGTAGTCCAGGTCTTGCCTTCATCATTTGAAAATATGATAAAAGAATTCATCCGCCGGGAGTTTTCTCGTAGCAAGACGGCTAGCTGGCGACCATCCGGAGAACGTACCACTCCTGGTTCACAAAGATGAACCATACGGCTGCTGTAAACGGGAGCAGGATCAGACCAGCTCAACCCACCGTCGAAAGACAAACTTTTGTATAATGTAAATAGGGCCTGATTATTTTGTAAAAGGGCTTTGTCCATTTGATCACGCCCCTGGGCGGTAAAGAAGCGCTGGTCATCGTGGAAGAGTGCCATGTAGTGCCCTTTGCCGGTGCGTAGGGGAACGACATCACTCATCACAACGATCCCTCCCCAATCTCCCACCTGTTGTAAAGGGGACCAGTTTTTACCATCATCTTCTGACACGGCCATGCGGGTCGGGTAAAGACCTGAAAAAAGGATTAAACGCTTTACCCCTGCTGCATCTTCAACTGGAAACAAGGTGGGCACCTCCAAAGAACTGGCCCAATTGGCGGGTGTGGGGAGTCGCTCGCTCCAGGTTTTACCAGCATCCGTACTTTTCTTCATGACGATTGGCCCTCGGCCATGCCCTTTTGGGTAGACGCAGATCAAGGTCTTAGCATCCTCTAGGAGGTGCGTGGTGGGATGACCCAAGTATTGCCCCTCCTCTTTATCTACCACAACTTGTCTTTCCACCTCCTGGTCCAAATCTATAAGAGGAATACTGTAGTAGTTTTTAGAAAAGGAGGAAAGGTCCACTCCTTCATTCCTGAGGGACTGTCCTGAGATCAGACTTATCACCATCAAAAGGTTGAGTCCGGTACAAAAAGTTTTAAGTAGTGTAGACATGTTCGAGTTAGTTTTTCGTGTTCACTCCATGATACGTATTCACTCCCTAATATACGAACAGAAGTCCATTGGCCTGTCAATAGTATGGGCCAGACTTTCACGGAGTAATAGGTTGGAGGGCCTGTAAATGGATAGAGAAAAGTCAAAGTAGATGAAGGCTAAGTATTAGGTACGTGCGACCTTTGCACATCATTGTTTGTTGGATACTTGCTTTGCTTGTAGTATCAGCAGCAAGAGATTTTGTAGAAGTCTTTCAGCTGTAGACATGACTCCTAAAAGGCTTTTTATATTTTGGTACTTCTTTTATGATAATCTACAGTCATTTCATGAAGCAAGAAATACACGAACTTTGTGTCAAAAAATTGGAAGCAAATATTCAGCAACTAACAAAGGCGATTGCTGATATTCAAACCGCTGCAAATCAAGAGACGAAAAGTAGTGCAGGAGATAAGTACGAGACCGGTCGCGCCATGATGCAACAAGAGAAAGACAAACTCAACGCCCGCCTGGCTACCAATCAGCACCAGTTGTCTCAGCTCAATCAATTGAAGCCGGAACTCAGCAAGGCGCAAGCGGAGAATGGAAGTTTAGTGCGGACCAATGAAGGTTTGTTTTACTTTGCTGCGGCTATCGGAAAACTCCTAGTGGGGACACAAAAGTGTTTTGTCATTTCCTTGGATTCACCCTTGGCCAAGGCCCTATGGCACAAGAGAAAAGATGAAATCATCATTTTTCAAGGAAGAAAAATTCGGATTGTAGATATTCTATAAACCATACGCATTTTCAGTTGTATTGAAAATAGGAATGCTATCAATCTATGCCACTACCTGACACACTAGCTCCCTATTTTGAAGCCCTCGCCTTTGCTGCCAAACAGCACCAATACCAACGGCGAGGCGGATACGATGCCCTGCCCTATATTAATCACTTAATCAAGGTTAGTTCTGCTATTATCCAGATTGGAAAAGAAGAAGATGAAAACATCATCATGGCTTCTATTCTTCATGACGTGATAGAGGACTCTGATACTACCTTTGAGGATTTGAAGGAGCAATTTGGAGAAGCAGTCGCCCAGATAGTAACAGAGCTAACGGACGACATGGAACTCCCCTATGCTAGGCGGAAGGCGCTACAGGTAGAAGGCGCCGGACAGCTTTCAGCGGCTGCTCGCAAGATTCGCATTGCAGATAAAGCCAGTAATATCCGAGATATCTTCAGCTATCCGTTGGACTGGACGGAAGAAAAGAAAGTCGCCTACCTGGATAACTCCTTGGCGGTGGTGGATCAGATACGAGGGACCCATGAGGATTTGGAAGCCTGGTTTGATCAAAGCGTTCAATTTGCCCGCGAAGTTCTTTCTCAAACTCCCAATAATTAAAGCTATCTATGAATTCAACTGCCCAGCGAAAGATGACCAACAAGCGCGCCCTAAAACTGAAAGAAATGATCCAGCAGATTAATGATATCATCAAGGAGGCTAAAGCGGCTGAGACCGCTGCTGCCGACCTGCTGGAAAACATTCACCCTAGCTATAAAACTAGCGCCAAGAACCTAATCCACTATCAAGTCTTCCGCCGACACGATCTCACCAAACTCCAAAAGCGTTTGGGAAATATGGGGCTTTCTCGCCTCGCCAAGGCTCAATCGCATGTGATGGCGAGTCTTAAGACGAATCGCGCGCTTTTGAAATCCATGTTGACAGGATCACACGTCAAGAAAGCCGTGGGTGAGCTTTCCTTCAAAAAAGGAGATAAGCTATTGAAAGAAAATGCCGCTCAATTATTGGGGTATAAAACGGCGGGTAGAAGAACCCGGATCATGGTGACCATGCCAAGCGAAGCCGCTGAAAATTACCAGATGGTCCATGATATGCTAGCAGCGGGTATGAATTGTGCACGGGTAAATTGTGCCCATGACAATCCGGAGACCTGGGCTAAGATCATTCAGCATGTAAGAACAGCGGCAACAGCACTAAAGAAAGACTGTAAAGTGGCGATGGATCTCGCTGGCCCAAAGATTAGGACGGGAACATTGGAGCCCGGTCCACAGGTGTTGAAAATTCGCCCGCCGAAGGACATCTGGGGCAATATCGTCGAACCCATCCAATGCTGGTTGGGGCCAGAGCCTAAACTCGGTTTGGCTCATGTTCCTATCGCAAAGAAGTACTTGGCGCAGATAGGCGACCACCCCAGTTTATACTTGAAAGATACCAGAGGGAAAAAACGGAGATTTAAGATCAAAGAAAAACAAGAAGATGGCTACCTAGCCACCTGTGGAAGAACTACTTTTATCGCGACCAATTTGCATTTATATACTAGCAAAGAACATGGCGCCAATGGTATTCCAATTGCCAACTTACCGAGCTTAGAAGTGCCGTTGTTTCTTCGCGTTGGTGATCGTTTGCGCCTCGATAAAGACCCTGTCCCTGGGCAAAATGCCTTGAAAAATGAAGCAGGAGAACTAATAGAAATAGCCCATATTTCCTGCCGAGCACCAGAGATTTTCCAGGAAGTCCAAGTGAACGAACGGATTCTTTTTGATGATGGAAAGATTGAGGGTAGAATTACGGAGGTAAAAGAGGATCACCTCATGATTGATGTTGTCCACACGGTTGAAGGAGGGGCGAAGTTGCGGGCTGAAAAAGGAATTAACCTTCCGGATAGTACTTTGACAATTAGTGGTCTTACGGCCAAGGATAAAAAAGACCTTTCATTCGTTGTACAGCATGCAGATGTCATCAACTTCTCCTTCGTAAATCGTCCTGAAGATGTCACGGAGCTCTTTGATCGATTACAAGAACTCGAAGCTAGAGCGGATCTAGGCTTGGTGCTAAAAATAGAAACTCAGTCAGGCTTTAACACCTTACCAGAAATTCTATTCCGGGCCATGAAGAATTACCCTGTCGGGGTGATGATCGCACGAGGAGATTTAGCGATAGAGACCGGCTGGCGTAATATTGGTCGAGTACAAGAAGAGATTTTGTCTCTGTGCCAGGCGGCACACATTACCGATATCTGGGCCACGCAAGTGTTGGAGAGTTTGGCCAAGCGAGGATTGCCTTCACGGGCCGAGATTACCGATGCGGTGATGTCCCAGAGAGCAGATTGTGTGATGCTTAATAAAGGGCCTTACATTGTCCAAGCCATCCAATTATTGGATACTATCTTGAAGGACATGGAACCCTATCAAGACAAAAATGCGCCTTTGACACCGGCGATGCAGCAGGCCAATTTAGTTACAAATACTGATTAGACTGTACCTATTTGCCGCCAAGTTTCCTGAGGTCTAAAGTATAGGGGTAGTCCTTATCTACTTCTACCTTTTGTGTGTCAATCGGTGGAGTAGGCTGGTAGTCATTGGTGATATAGTTGCGACCAACGGAAGCTGCTTGATTTTTGAGTTGTTCTACACTTCGAGCACTATGATTGTATTCCCAGAAGCGATTAATCCGGCGGCCTTCCGCTTCAAAGCTATTGACGGGGAAGGTGTCATAGCTCCTCCCGCCAGGGTGTGAAACGTGATAGGTGCATCCGCCAATTGATCTTTGATTCCAACGATCGTAAATGTCGAAAACTAAAGGTACATCCGTGCCAATGGTCGGATGCAAGGCGGATGGCGGACTCCAAGCCTTATAGCGTATCCCGGCTACATAATGGCCGACCGTTCCCGTAGCGCGCAATGGAACGATGGCTTTGTTGCACAGCAGATGGTATCGCTCGGGGTTGAAGCCCTCTAGCGCAACTTCGATACGTTCAACGGAGGAATCTACGAATCTGGCCGTTCCCGTATTGGACATTTCTTCTCCCAGTACATTCCACGGCTCAATACCGGCACGTAGACGTAGTTGAGTCTCTCCTGCCTGAATCTGACCCAGTAGAGGAAAACGGAATTCAAAGAAGGGTTCAAACCAATCTAAGTCGAAATGAAAACCGGCTTCCTTCAAGTAGAAAAGCACTTCTTTCATATCTTCTTTCACAAAATGATGGATCAAAAACTTATCATGTAAGCTGGTTCCCCAGCGGATCAGAGGCTGACGATAAGGTTTTTTCCAAAAAGCAGCTACCAATCCACGAATCAGCAACAATTGTAGGAGACACATCTGCTTATGAGGCGGCATATCGAATCCACGCATTTCTAAAATACCCAAACGACCGGATGAGGAGTCGGGGCTGTATAATTTATCGATGCAGAACTCAGCTCGGTGCGTATTTCCGGTAATGTCGATCAATAGATTTCTAAAGATGCGATCCACGAGCCAAGGGGGAGGATTATCATGGCGATCCAACTCGGCAAAGGCAATCTCTAATTCAAACAGCATTTCCTTGCGGCCTTCATCTACGCGGGGCGCTTGACTGGTGGTGCCCACAAAAGCGGAGGAGAAGAGATAGGATAATCCCGGGTGATTTTGCCAGAAATTCACAAAACTGCGCAGAAGATCTGGCCGACGAAGCAAGGGACTCTCCGCAGGGGTGCTCCCTCCTAAAGTGATATGATTCCCTCCTCCCGTGCCGGTATGCTTTCCATCGAGCATAAACTTCTCGGCACCAAGATGGCTGTCTTTGGCCAAGTCAAAGAGCGTGTTATAATTAGCCACTATTTCTCGCCAATTTTTTGCTGGATGAACATTGACTTCAATGACGCCCGGGTCCGGAGCTACTACTAGTTTTTGTAGTCGATTATCGCTAGGGGGATGATACCCTTCTATCAGGACAGGTATTTCAAGCTCTTTGGCTACGGTTTCAATGGTATTCAGTAGGTCGATATAACTTTCCAAGCTAGTGAGTGGAGGAAGGAACAGATAGAGTTTACCTTCTCTAAGCTCTGCACACAGAGCGGTTTTGATGGTAGAAGTTCGAAAAGAAGGTTCAAAATCAGCCTTTTCTTGTGGTGAGGGTGCAGCGGTAGGTGTGAGGGTGGAAGTTTTACCAGCCCTTTCGGCTTGTTTTGCGTCTAAGTCCGCTTTGCTGGGGAGCGGTGGGAGTTCCTCCATTGGGCTTGCGGGTACCTCTTCGGTTTCTTGTTCAGCTACCATGTAAGGCAATCGGTCTAAAGGCAGGCGGAGGCCAATAGGGGAATTACCAGGGAGTAGGAATAGGTGTCCTCGTTTGAATACCCACGGACAAGTTTGCCAACTATCTTCATCAGTCGTCCACTCCAAGGGTAATACATAACCTGCTGCTTGATCAAAGCCCTTTTGCAGTAAATCCGATAGCTTCTTTCGCTCGAGTTTTTCTTTTGGGTGTAGTTTGAGGGGATCAATATTAACGGGTAGATTTTCTTCTTCCCACAAAAAATAATAGATATCCTCAAAAGCTGGTGCAATGTGCTGAGTGGAGATGCCCAGATAATAGGCCACCCGTTGAAGGAAATTTCTGGTTTGCTCTGTTTCTAGCTGATACTCTTGATTGGGGCTGGCTAATAAGTTGGCATTTCCCCAAATGGCGTTTCCATCTTTACGCCAATAAATGGCATTTTGCCAACGCGGCAAAGGCTCTCCTGGGTACCACTTGCCCTGGCCTACGTGCAAGAATCCTTGGGGCGCGAAATGCGCTTTCAACTTCTGCGTTAGTGCGAAGGCCAATTCCCGCTTGTCCTGACCGTCTGCCGCCTCATTCCATTGTTCCGATTCCATATCTTGAGCGGAAACGAAGGTTGGCTCTCCGCCCATGGTTAGTTTCACATCCTGCGCTTGAAGCTGTTCTTCTATTTGGTCGCCAAGCGCTAGCATGGCTTGCCATTGGGAGTCGGGGTAAGGTTTGGTTACTCGTGGCGTCTCTTCAATCCGTTCGACAATATTCTTGTACTCAAATTGTACCTGAGTGGGGGAAGTGTAGCCACTAATCGGAGCAGCACTGCTTGGATCAGGGGTACAAGCCAAAGGGATATGTCCTTCCCCCGCAAATAAGCCAGAGGTAGCATCCAATCCAATCCAACCGGCTCCGGGAATATAGACTTCAGCCCAAGCGTGTAGGTCCGTAAAATCATTCTCAGGGCCAGCAGGGCCATCTACCGGTCTTTGATCGGATTTTAACTGTACTAGGTAGCCAGACACAAATCGTGCCGCCAAGCCAAAATGACGAAGCACCTGGACCAATACCCAGGCAGAATCTCGACAAGAGCCCAATGCCTTCTGTAAAGTCTCCTCACAACTTTGTATACCCGTTTCTAAGCGAATGGTGTAGTTAATGTCTTGGCAAAGTTGCTGATTAAGATCCACCAAGAAATCTACGGTATTTACGCCTTGAAAGGCATGTGCTTTCTTGATCCAATTTTTGAGTAAAGGGCCCGCTTCCTTAATTTCTAGATAGGGTAGCAGTTCTTTCTTTAGTTGGTCTTCGTAGGAAAAGGGAAATTGTTGAGCATACTCTTCAAGAAAGAAGTCGAATGGGTTGATGGTGACCAGGTCCGCAATCACCTCTACGCCGATACTTAGGTGGTCGGTAAGCTCAGGGAAGGTCACACGGGCGAGATAGTTCCCAAACGGATCCTGTTGCCAATTAATAAAATGTGTTTCAGGTTCGATCTGCAAGGAATAGGCTTCGATATTTGTCCGAGCATGGGGCGCGGGACGCAATCGGATCACCTGTGGGAAAACCTGAATTGCTTTATCGTAATTGTATTTTGTATGATGTCGAATGGCAACTTTAATGCTCATTATTTTGCGATTGATACTTTTTTTAGAGGATTATTTGGTTTAACGGTTAGCTGTTGAAAATGAAGCAGTTGAGACTGGTAAAAAACTACTGAATTCTCAGTAAATATCTTAAAAAAAACGACTTCTTTTCAGTAGTTTTAGAACGATTCGATTCTTCCCATTCTAGATCCTACATTTTTATCAGGTATGCAAAATGAACTTTTTAATAGCTACGAGGTCCCAAACGGCCTCTTAGACGAAGTTTATACTACTTTTCCCAATTCCTATGCTTCTTATGGACAAATCAGGGACCTATTCTACTCCCTGAATCCGGCAGATTTCCAGAAGTTGAATGAGTATGCCAAGCTGTCGTTTCTGAATCAGGGAATTACCTACGCAGTCTATGATGAAGTGAATGGCGGGACGGAGAAAATATTCCCATTTGACCTCTTCCCAAGGGTGATCCATCAACAAGAATGGGAAGGTTTGGAGGAGGGCTTACTTCAGCGAAATAAGGCCTTGAATTTATTCATCGGAGATGTGTACGGTGATCAGAAGATACTGAAGGATAAAGTAGTCCCTCAGGAGTTAATCTTTAGCTCACCACACTATGTAGATTTGATGAAAGGGTTTCAACCTCCAGCTGGAATCTACACGCACATTTGCGGTACAGATCTGATCAGGCATACCGACGGTAATTTCTATGTGCTGGAAGATAATTTGCGTAACCCTTCTGGTGTAAGTTATGTCTTGATCAATCGCGAAACGATGAAGCGGACCTTGTCCGATATCTTCAAAGCGATTTCGGTAGAAACGGTGAATCAGTATACCTCCGTTTTATTACAGACCCTCCAATCTGTAGCTCCTGGCCGAGACGAAGATCCAACCTGCGTTTTGTTAACACCGGGGCAATACAATTCCGCCTATTATGAGCACTCTTTCTTGGCCCAGGCCATGGGAATTGACTTGGTAGAAGGGAAAGACTTATATGTGGAACGCGACACGGTGTATCTAAAAACGATCCAGGGGGCGCAAAAGGTAGATGTAATTTACCGGAGGATAGATGATGCTTTCCTGGACCCTGAAGAGTTTCGGAAGGACTCTTTATTAGGCGTGGCAGGCTTGATGAAAGCTTATCTGGCAGGCAACATCACTATCGTGAACGCCCCGGGTACGGGAGTCTCCGACGATAAGGCCGTTTGCGCCTATGTACCGGATATGATTCGGTACTACCTCAAGGAAGAACCGATCATTGCCAACGTCCCCACCTATATCTGTAATCGCCCGGATGATCTGAAATACGTTTTGGAGCACTTGAGTGAATTGGTGGTAAAGCCCGTTGATATGTCTGGAGGTTATGGAGTTACCATTTGTGATAAGCTTAGCCAGGGAGAGCTGACGGATTTGGCCAATATAATCAAGGCAAATCCCCGGAATTACATTGCCCAACCTAAAATGATGTTATCCCTACACAGCACATATATAGAAGATAGTCAGTGTTTTGAACCTCGTCATATTGATCTACGGACTTTTACCTTGCTGGGAGAGGAGACCGCCTATGTGCTGCCAGGGGGACTTACCAGAGTAGCTTTGCGCAAGGGAAGTTTAATTGTCAATTCCTCACAAGGTGGCGGATCGAAGGACACCTGGATTATCGCTAAATAAGAGGTCTTATTTTAAACAAATTTTATGTTAGCAAGAGTTGCCGATTCATTATACTGGACAGGAAGATATATAGAGCGATCTGAGCATTTGGCTCGTTATTTGAAGGTACAATACTTTACGATTTTAGATGCTCCCATGAGTCAAAATAAGGACTTTGTTTTCAAGTCTATTTTGAATATGTATGGGATTGAATTCGATCCGAACTTGGAAGTTGATGAACAAGATGTGTTGTTTGAGGTGGGTTTAAGTCCCACGAACAATGTTTCTATTTTGTCTACCATCGCGGCGGCTAGAGAAAATGCGCGGACGTTTCGTTATTTAATCTCAACGGAACTCTGGGAGGTGATCAATCAATATTACTTATTTGCCAAGGAATATGATCCTGCCTTTTTCAAGACCAGAGGATTGTATGACTTTACGGTAAATTCAACAAAGCATTGCGCGATCGTGCGATCCTACTTGGATCATACGGTGGTACATGATGCAATCTGGATGTTCATTAAACTGGGGATTCGTCTAGAGCGTGTAATTCAAATTATCCGCATCTTGAAGAGTAAACTTAATGATATAGAAGCTTTAACCGAGAATGGATTTAATCAACCTTTGAAGCAATACCAATGGACGACGACTTTGAAGGTGTTGGAAGGCTTTGATATGCATCGTCGAGTCTACCGCAAGATTCCCAAACAACGATCAACCTTTGAGTTTCTAGTAGCCAATCCGATCTTTCCGCGTTCAATAGCTTATAATTTCCGCAAAGTGGATGAATTAGTCACTAAATTGTGCGCAAAATATGATTCAGAGGCTTTGTTGAAATTTAAGGCGGGAAAACTGGCTCAGCATTTCAAATTTTTGGAGTACGAGGAGATTAAAGATGACCTTCCTGCTTTTTTAGATGAATCACTACATAAAGTGTATGCCCTCCACGAACGCATTGGGCAAACCTTTTTTACTTGAGTACGAGTTCTAAAACATATTTCTAATGACCTATTGCTTAGGGATTAAAGTAAAAAGTGGGTTGGTAGCTATTGCCGACACACGGATTACTTCTGGTAATGAAACCACAACTGCTAAGAAAGTTTCTATTCATAAGAGTGGAAAAAAGAACCTTTTTATCATGACTTCTGGCCTCCGCTCGATTCGCGATAAGGCCGTTACTTATTTTGAAGAACTCTTAGAGTCAGAAGACTTTGCTTTCGATAAAATGTATAAAGCGGTCAATGCTTTTGGCGATCAGCTACGACGAGTGGCGAAGGAAGATAAACAGGCGCTGGCAGAGTCGGGTCTATTTTTTAACCTAAACACCATTGTAGGAGGCCAGCTTGAAAATGACACAGAGCATAAATTATATCTACTGTATCCGGAAGGCAATTGGATAGAGATCGGGGAGGCTACACCATTTACGATAATCGGAAACTCCGGCTACGGAAAACCCGTCTTGAATCGCGCCCTAACCTACGAATCCTCCATAAAGTTTGCCTTGAAAACGGGGTTTCTTTCTTTCGACTCTACCCGTGTAAGTGCCAATGATGTCGGCTATCCCATTGATGTAGTCATTTATATCAAGGACTCCAAGAAAATGCTGGAGCGCAGATATACAGAAGACCAGACGGGGCATTTGGGAGAAATGTGGGCGACACGCTTGAAGGATATCATCCACGAGGTGCCCGATGACTGGGCCGAAAAGCTGGTGCAAGAAACTGAGCATATTCTTCAGCAGCAGCAACAAAAACAAGATGAACAGCAACAACAGATGCAACAACAGCAATAGGGCCGTACAAGGATGTACAATCTCCTGAAGAAAGATTATACATCCTTTTTGGCTTGAGTTTACTCCTCTTTTAAATGGGTTGCTGGATTCAAATTAATCGCCTTCACTAGAAGCACAGTAACAATCGACAAAAATATAGCCCCACAGATAAAGACACTCAGCATGGGAATGCCCCATGATATCTGTATTCTTTCCGGATAGTTATTCAGCCAATTGTTCAAAAAATAGATGGCGGGAATCGTGCCGATAATGAAGCCGGAGATCAACCATTTTCCGAATTTAGTGGAAAAGAGTAGATAGATATCCATTGGGGAAGCACCGTTGACTTTCCTGATACTCACCTCTTTCAATCGTTGACGAACATGCGTCCCAACCATCCCAAAGAGCCCGAGCGAGGCCAGCAATATGGCAATTAGCGAACCTGACTTTGCTAGTCGCTGAATTTGGGTTTCCGTTTGCATCGCCGCCGCATTACTTTCTTCCAGATAGGTGTAATTTATTGGACGCGTAGGATAAGTTTTACGCCAAAGCTCTTCTATTTGGCTAATTTCCTGTTGGGAGGATTGTGGATTAAGCTTGATCAACATCGTCTGGATCATATATTCTGGAGCCGTGTAAATCACTAGGGGCTGAAGTTCTGTTTGAAGAGAGGCATAGTGAAAATCGCTGACTACTCCTATAATGCGTGGATTGGCCAAATCGCCATATTGAAAAGGAATGACCTTCCCAATTGGATTGTTCAACTTAGCACGTTGTACAAAGGTTTCATTAACCAGAACGGCTCCGCCTCGATCTCCTTGAATTTCTAAATCAAAATTTCTTCCCTCGACTATTTCAATGTTCAGTAGATCAACGAAGTTTTCATCCGTTCGCAGGTGGCTAGTCGAAAAATCGACCTCGCCATCCTTGTAATCTGTGCCATTATAACCAGAGTTGGAACTAACAGATTGCACGAAGGCCAAGCGTTCCAGTTCCCTTTTCATCTGGTCCAGCTTTTGTTCGCTGGTATCTCGGATGGATAAGGCAATGACGTTCTGATCTTCGTAGCCAAGATCAAAATTTAATAGATGTTCTAATTGCCGATTAGTGGTCAACATGCCGATAATTAAGAAAATCGTTATGCTGACCTGCAACATGACAAGGAACCAGCTAAAGAAGGACTTCCCGCCTACTTTAAGTCGTTGCTTAAGTGCAATGTTGGCTTTTTTGGTAGAAAGGACAAGTGACGGATATAGTCCCGAAAGAAATGTACTAATGAGCAACACCAAGGCTAAGCCGATTCCAAAGCGCCAGCTAAGCAAATCTTGAAAACCATACTCTACGCCGACAAATTCCGAAAACAGTGGGAGCAAGGCCTGAATCAGTAAGAGTGCCATCAGAGCAGCGATCAATGTTCCCAAAAAAGATTCGCTGAGAAACTGCTGGAATATTACATTTCCGTTGGCACCCATGACCTTCCGCACCGCTACTTCCCTGGAGCGACTCAAGAAGTTGCCGAGTG
>JAHQWA010000017.1 GCA_019634045.1 Saprospiraceae bacterium | reverse complement strand
CATCTAACCAGTAATCACCACCCCCCCATGTACCAAGGATTCGGAATTGAGCACTTTGGCCGGCAAAAGCGCTCAAGTCAGCCCCTACACGTCTAAATTCAGCAGTGGGTGAGTGTGAGTCTTTATCCACCTTGATCAGTGTTTGATAAGAGCTTCCGCAATCTGTAGAAATCTGTAACAAAAGGGAATCATTTACCAATGCATGGGCTTCGGTTCCTTCACTCCACAGAGAATAGCGATAGTCAAAAGAAAATGACATATCTGGTGCCAAAGGCCCGTATAAAGGTGAATTCAAGAGGAATGTAGGATTCCCGCCAAATATGTTGGCGGCGATCACGCTGGTCGGGTTGTTGTGATCGTTAGCATCGACAATAGGGTTCGTGGTGCTATTGAAACTCCAGCCCCCCGTTAGCTGACCAGATTCATAGTCTTCGGAAAAGGGAAGCGTCTGATATCTTGGAAAGGAGAAGGAGATTGTATCATTCGCGATTTGTTGATCAGGAATATTGATCCAAATCTTCACGTCATTGTTCGGCACGGCGGCAGAATTGAAGCCTTCCGCGAAGGTAAAGGTGGCTTGTTCCGAAGCAGCTACAGAAAAAGCGCCTACGTTTTCGGTCACTACCGTACCGCCATTGACTTGATAATTAATATCAAAGCCGGAGGCTATTGCACTTCCGAAATTGAAAATGTCTACTGTAACCTGATCCTCTTGCGCACCACAACCATCGGAAATATTACTTGCTGCTACCAGCGCAAGATCATTGGTTAATTCTTCGAAAATATAAATGTTGTCAACGGCCATTCCTTCACGACCAATCGATCCATCACTGGAAAAGACAAAGCGCACCCTGACATCTTCTGCCCCTGCAGTATTACTTAAGGTATTGGAGGCCACAACCCAGCCATTGAAGGTATCTTCTCCATTCCACCAATCGTTAGCGGTATTGTTGTACCAATTTATTCCCGTATCTGCTACGCCTACCTTTCGCCAAACGGTATCCGCCTCTGTTTTGACTTCTAACCAAGCTTCATCACAACAGTTTTCTGTGTACACCTGTAAGGAAAAAGCGATGGTCGGATCGTTCGACATATCAGAGAAATCCATACAAGGAGAGATCAAATAGGAAAACTCCGCATCATTATAATTACCGCTCAGGTTGGTAACCCAAGCTCCATTGCCACTAGCCGCTCGATCAATGACTGTCCCAGATGGCTGCCCATAAGCCCACGAAGCGTTTCTGCTGGAATCCTCTACAGTCCAACCGCCGCCCCATTCTTCGAAATCCTCAAAGTAGGGATAACTAGTAATGATGGGGATGTTCGTGATGGTTATTGAAAAGGTATCGTTTAGCGTATCACTATCCATTTCCAGTTCTGTCCAGGCAGTGATGACATATTCTCCGGGCGCTCCAAGATTAGGAATTGCCTTGAAAGGAATATTGAAAGTACTATCCTTACCTAAGACACCGGTGAAGAATCCATCGGTAGGTTGAGAAACACCACCTGGCATCCCATTAACAGTGTAGTTGAACGGGATCAGGGATTGAGGTTCACCTCCAAAGTTAGCTAGGATTACTTCCACCGAATCACTCGCTGGAATACCACATTCAGTCATAGGAGCGGTGATCCCGATGATCCCGACATCATTGGCCCAGAGTGTGGTAAAAGAAAAGGGACCTGAAACTTGGGAGGAGTCGCCATTGGCGCAAATGCCAAAAATATAAAAGTCGTATGCCGTATTTTCTTCAAGGTCGGGAATTCGGAGCGTGTTTCTACCACTTACACTAAGTGTTCTCGGTCCCTCACTGCCTTGTTCAAACCCAGCAGTGTCTACTTCAATAATGTAGGTGCCGAAGGGATCGTTATAATCCCAGCTAATCTCAGTGAAAAAGGCTCTTACATCATCGATCCTCACCGCCGGAACGGGTGGACAACTCGGACATAATACTTCATCATTATAGACTACTCCTTCCGTGGGAAAAGGGCCATCGGCAAACAGTGCACTGCCCTCTCCATCGAGGAGACCGTATAAGATCTCATTGTCAAAACTGCCGGAAATGAATTCGAGTTTTATAGAATCCCCTGTATTGACTTGGATGGGTATAACTCGCTGAGTACCATCGTCATCTATTCCATTTAGGGTGTAGGTTGTTGTTTCTCCAGCTGCGGTTACAATAACGGAAGCACCATTCCATCCATCACCAAAAGTATCAAACAAAGAAAGCGTATAATTACAGGGAAGTTGCCCAAAGAGGGCGCTAGAACTGATCATCAAGGAAAGCGCAATAGTTGCTAAAGAAGAAAGATGCTTCATAAATATTTTATTTAGGAAAAGCTTTTATCAGGTTCTTAGTCAATAATTGTGGTTCTAACCAACTGAAAACTATCTCCCAATGATTGTATAGGGGTTCGTTTAGAGTTGGCCACAAAGATCATCCAAGAAGGGTTTATCATTGCGAGACAGAAGCTTAAAATTAAATAAAAAATTATAACTTATAGCCGTCGATTGTACATGGGAAGACTTCTGCCTCGGAGTATTCGTCAGCAAACTTACAATTCTATAAACATTTTCATATTACTGGTGTTACCAATAGGATTTACGATCAAACGAATACGATAGAGTTCAATGTCAGTGCAAGTAGTTGATTTAAAATCTCTTATAGACGTGGCGATATATTCAATCAAGGATTTGGAGAAGCTTTCCGGAATAAAAGCGCATACCCTTCGCATATGGGAACAGCGCTACGGGATCATTACGCCCAAAAGGACGCAGACCAATATTCGCTATTACGAGGATAAGGACTTAAAACTAGTGCTCAATATTGCTCTACTAAATCGAAATGGAATCAAGATCTCGAAGATTGCAAAAATGTCACACGAGGAGATTGCCGAAAAAGTCGGAGCTATCTCAGAGATCAATTTTGAATATGGTACTCAGCTAGACGCCCTCACCATTTCGATGATCGAAATTGACGAATATAAATTCGATCGAATCGTTTCTACAAATATCCAACAGATTGGTTTCGAACGTACTATGCTCGAAATCATTTACCCATTTCTGGATAAACTCAGTTTGCTATGGTTAACGGGATCTATCAATCCTGTGCAGGAAAACTTCATTAGTTATTTAATTCGGCAGAAGCTGATCGTAGCCATTGATAAAGAGCCACTTTTGGCCGAAGGGCACAATAAATTCATTATTTTCTTGCCGGAAGGAGAGAGACAGGAGCTAAGTCTACTCTTTATGCATTACCTCTTAAAGTCGAGAAGAAACCGCGTTGTTTATCTGGGACAAGAAATTTCCATTTCTGATCTCAAAGATGCTTATGATATTCATAAACCGGATTTTATTTTCACGATGATCACAGAAACTTTTGCGAAAGAACCTGTGCAAACTTATGTGGATCGCCTGGCAGATACTTTCCCGGATTGTCACCTTCTCTTTTCCGGCTACCAAGTCGTGGTACAGCCCGTAACGCCCCAGAGTAATACTTCCATTCTTAAAAGTTTAGATCAAACGCTTTCCTTCCTCGAGGTGCTTGAGAATCAAAACTAGTAGAACCTAGGTTTTTGATTTATGCTTTTGTAAGCTGATCATTAATACTCCTCCAATCACTAAGAAGGTGCCTACCCATTGCCACCCACCAAAAGATTCTCCAAGAAATATATAGGCTAAAATAATGGTCGATATAGGCCCTACACTCCCAATCACTGCGGCATTGGATGCTCCAATCAGGCGTATACCTTCTGAAATGAGAAAAGAGGGTACCACCGTAGCGAATACTGCCATGAGTATACTTAAATAATATACTGGAGTGGGAAAATCAAACAATTGCCATTGCTGAACTACACCATGATGGACAATTACGGCCGTACACGCCCCCATCATGGCCAGAGAGGTAAAACGCAAGGTTCCCAATTTGGGTAGAAATTGACCACTCCCCAGCAAATAGATGGCATAGGTAAAAGCGCTCACTAAGATCAATCCTGCTCCTAGCCAGAGATTTTCATCTTCGCCTTGGCGGACATTTTGTGCAAAGGCAATCGCCACCCCCGCATAAGTAAGCAGTAAAGCCCCGCCCTTATTGAAACCAATTTTCTCTTTAAATAGTAGGGCAGATAGTAAGACAACGATGGTCGGGTACAAAAATAGGATAAGCCGTTCCATGCCCGCTGAGATGTAGTTTAACCCAATGAAGTCAAAAAGGCTCGCCAAATAGTAACCCATTACCCCAAGTCCAAAAGTGAAAATCCACTCTTTGGAAGTCAGCGCGCGTCTAGATTCCTGCTGTTTGCGACGATCGTACTGAGCAATAATTAGGAAAAGGGGAAGAGAAAAGATCATACGTAAGGCCAGGAGAGAAATTGAATCTACCTCATAGCGGTAGGCTAATTTAACCATGACAGCTTTGGTAGAGAACATAATTGCGCCCAGGAAAACCAAAAATGCTGCGAGTAACTGTTGTTTAAAAGAAAAATTGGGTGTGCTCCTATCCATGCACCAAATGTAGCTAAGGTGAAGATGGGATTCCATTTAAATTATTTCCTAATTACGAAATGCAAAGTCCAATTTAGCTGGCTTACCTAGGCCGAAGGAGGGAGACATATAGCTTCTGCTGGAGCGGACTAATTTTCTATCTTTATTGGTGTTAAAATACTTTGCGATGAGGCCTGATGTTTGGCCTCTAAGCACCCACATCTTAGCAATCCAGTAGTATGAAGCAAGCCTTGACGTTTTTCCTAAGTATTTTCTTTCTATCCGCTTATGTCCAAGCTCAAACCCCAAAGCGTTTGAGCGATTATGGCGTGACTATTGGCGTGTTGCCAAAAGGGGGCTATAATGCGATCACGGATGTCCCTGGTGTGCAGGTAGGGCATGAGACCCTACTGCAAGGGGATAGTATCCGAACCGGTGTGACCGCTATTTTACCACATCAAGGAAATATTTTTCAATCCAAAGTGCCAGCAGCGATGTACATCGCTAATGGGTTTGGGAAGTTGATGGGATATAGTCAAGTGGAAGAACTGGGGAATATCGAAACGCCTATCATACTGACCAATACGTTGAGTGTGCCTACCGCCGCTTCTGCTTTGATCAACTATACTTTAGCTTTATCCCAAAATGAAACTGTCCGCTCAGTCAATCCAGTAGTTGGAGAAACCAATGACGGTTGGTTGAATGATATTCGAGGACAGCATGTGAAGGTATCCGATGTACAGAAGGCGATCAAACAGGCGACTACCGGAGCCGTGCGTGAAGGCGGTGTTGGTGCGGGTACCGGGACCTCTTGTTTTGGGTTTAAAGGCGGGATAGGCACGGCTTCTCGTAAATTACCGAAAAGCTTGGGGGGATATACCGTGGGCGTCATCGTGCAAAGCAACTTTGGTGGTGTGCTGCAAATAGCGGGCGCACCGGTGGGCGTGGAACTCGGGGAATACTACTTTAAATCTCAGCTTCAGGACGGCGCAGATGGCTCTTGCATGATTGTCGTAGCGACTGATGCACCGCTAGATGCCCGAAACCTAAAACGATTAGCCAAACGAGCGATGTTCGGTTTAGCAAAAACGGGAGGAATTGCTTCCAATGGAAGTGGAGACTATGTAATCGCTTTTTCAACCGCAGAACATCTACGCATACCTTATCAGTCCGCCAGCCCGCTAAAAGATGGAAAAGTATTACGCAATGAAGCCATGTCTCCTCTCTTCCTCGGGGTGATAGAGGCGACGGAAGAGGCGATTTTGAACTCTTTAGTAGCGGCCCAGGATACCAAAGGTCATATGGGGCATGAACGCAAGGCTTTACCGATGAAAAAGGTAACCCCTATACTTCGAAAATATGGCTTGATCACACCCTAATCATGTCATTGTCGCCAATCAATCCGAGTCGCCCAGCCAACTTCCAAATATCGATGATTGGTCAAAGATTCACCAAGGCTGCCAACCGCAATATCGAGTTTCCAACTGGAGTTGATAAAGTAGCCAATGCCTATGGCATAATCCGGTTCGAAAGCTTGAAAACCACTAAAGTAATCCACTACTAAGGTGAGCTTGCGGCTAAGTGGATGCGAGCATCGCAATGAAAAGAAAGATATGACTTCGGAAGGCGTTTGCCCAGTCCAACGCCAGCCGCCATTGGTGATGAGCCGTAATTGCCCGATCAGTCGATAACTAACTGACGCCATAATCCGACCACCTAGTTGTTCTTGCTGATCTTCTTTTTGTGCGACAGGGAGCCAAAGTCGTCCCTGGATAGCTGCCGCTTTGATAAAACCCGCTTTTTCAAAGAGATGATGCCTCAAACCAAAGCGTACCCTCCTCACGCCTTGGCGAAGGCTAGCCTGAGGAGTCGCCTCCTCCCAATCTCGTTGGTAATTAATTACACCACTCATTTCCCATTGCTCTAGAAACCCCCACCTGATGACGTTCTTGTATTGGAAAGTGTTATGGTGAAGCTGGTCGGCCTGTAGATCTTGCCACCGCAAACCCGATTGCCATTGCAGCACATTTTTGCCAATGGTGTAAGTGCCCATGGTGACGGAAGGGCGAGCTGTGCGGATCCGCTGTGCAAATTGAGCGCGAAGGATTAGGGGAAAGAGCGCGAGAACGATGCATACTCCAGAATATATAAGATCTAGCCTGCTCAACTTCATCTTTAATCATCTGCTTGATTTTTGATAAAGGTAAGCTTGCAGATGTAGTCTTTTTGTGCGGAAGATCACACAAAGCAATGGAAGAGGATTCCCCTGTTGAAAATGAATAGTAGGAAGCCAGCATCAATGATTGCTGTAGCAATAGCTTACTCGGGCCTTCTTACTGACTACGGTTTTCTCACCCAGCAGGTGACTACTGGATCTGATAATAAGGTGTATTCTTCGGAGTCTTCGACTTTTTGTAATTCCGTGTAGAACTCCTCTACTTTTGCCCTTTCTAGAATACCATGCTTGAGCAATTCTGCGACCATGGCTTGTCCGGTCAGGTTCACAATTCGTTTGCCCACTTTGGGATTGGGCAGTAGGAAAGTGTTAGAACGAATGGTGGGAGTAGGGAGCCCTGCACCTCGAAATAGGTGAGGAAGTTGGCGGCCAACCTGTGGGTGGCTGAAAGATTTTTGGTAGCCTTCTGTTACCATATCGTAGGCCCAGTTTGATGGATAAAGCCCCGAACTTTTCATGGTGTCTTGTTCCTGCGTGAGCACAATTCCACCAGATTTACACACTCTAGCCATTTCTTTCAATACCGCTTGAGGGTTAGGGACATGAAGTAATAGAAAGCGACAAAACACGAGATCAAAAGATTGATCTTCAAACGGGAGTTGCTCCGCATTTCCTTCTGTGTAGGTAAAGTTAGTCTGATCCTCTCTGACTCTAGAACGGGCATAGGCCAACAAATTGACATCTTGATCAAAGCCTACTATTTCGGAAGGGGAGAAAAACTTAGCGAGTAGTCTGGTGGTTTCACCCAGGCCACACCCGAGATCCAATATGCGAGGCTTGGCTTGCAGGGGAAGGAGTTGGAAATATTTATTAGACAGATAACCTAGCCCTTGGGCCAGCATTTGTTGTCGCTCGAGATTACTTTCATTAATACTATATGACATCTGACAAGGGCATAAATAGTGATGAATAGGCTAGCCAATAGATAGTTTCTATTAGAGTATGAACTGAGTTAAACTTATTGGCTGCAGACGAGGCCAAAGCATTGAATTTACTGGCGAAGCTCTTTTTGAGCCTGCCTGTTGACACTAGCCAGGCAGGAAAAAGCTGAAGCCCAGAAGATTCAAGGTTTTAGGTCGCAGTCGTAAGTTTAAATCAGTTCTATGTCTAAACTTCCATTAATTGGCTCCTAGCGGCAAATTTTCTACTGCAGGGCGTTAAAAAGTCTCGCCGTACCTTACAGGTATGCCTACGTTTTTTGCCTTGGTCAGTACAAAATTTCCTCGCTTTCCCCTAATCATGAAAATTTAGACATACTCTCTTATGTATTCAACAAAATAAGAATTATTCTCTTCTCCACCGGCTTCGATTGATACGGAAGCAAAGATCATTGGTTTTATCTGCAATTAAATGGGCATATGCTGGGCCCTGGACTAGCTCCCCACCTATCTTAGACACTGCTCGTTGAGATCGAATATTCTCTTTACCGATGTAAAACACAACATCTTCTAGGTACTCAAAGGCGTACGCTATCATAAGTTCTTTAACTGCTCTATTGTAAGTACCGCCCCAGTAGGCTCTAGCCAAGAATGACCAGCCAATTTCTACGGCCTCAGGGGCACCAATGATAGACTTGAAACGGGAGCTGCCGATAATTTTCCCGTTAAGCTGGTCAATTACGACCAAGGCGCCACCTGATTGGAGAGAGTCTTCGAAAAAGGCTGTGAAAGGCTGGGGAAGATAGCGGTCGGGACAAGGATGTTGCTCCCAGATGAGTGGATCTTGAGCTACCTGGAACAAAGCATTGAAATCGTTGGATTCCAATGGCCTCAGTTGTACGAGTTCATTGGAGCGTTTGGGCTGAAGGTTCATAAAAGATCAGATTAAAAGTACCGAGGTATAATCTTAGCCTCCGTCTACTAATCGGCCAATTCAAAGGCCAACAGAACATTCCCTGCTTTCCCGCCATATTTCGCATAACCAGAAGTAATGAAAAACTGGTTTTCATAGACTACGGGACCATCAGAGTCTACGGTGGCACCATAGGCTTTTACGGCATTTACACTCTCGAAATCTCGATGGGTATCAAAGGACCAAACTTCTTTCCCCGTGCTGGCTGCATAGATTTTTAACCATCCATCCATTGCTCCCGTAAAAATCAAGTCCTCAGTAGCCGTAATAGCTGCGGAAATCCCTGGTGCACAAGCCCATTCTAAGGGTTCATCCCCACAGCGATCTTCTTCAATGGTAGACCATATCGGACTTCCATCAGGGATTTGCAAAGCATGAAGTCCCCATTTTGGCGGTTTATTTTTATCAGCGGGCCATACACTTTGGTCATTAATAGGAACATATAGGCGTTGACCATCGGTTGCCATTCCCCAATGGATACCTCCCATGATCCCACCACGGCCAACCCGGCGTTTCCAGGCAAAAGCCCCTTTTTGATCAGGGTCTAGGGCATATACCATGCCCGATTTTTGCCCGGCAAAAATCCAATCCTTGCCGCTCTCGTCTGTGACAAGCATCGGTGGCGCACCGAAGTCAAAATCTGGGCCATGTTCTGGTGGGCAGTTGGGGGCGCCAGGTATGACACAGGCTGCGTTCCAGGCGTCTCGTGTTAGTGCTTGTTGTGACCAGACTATTTCGCCAGTGTCGAGAGAGAAGGCTAGGATGGCATCGCTAGTTTTTGAAGTGGGGCGGGTATAGTTTTCGCCCGTACCAACGTAGAGTAAGCGGCGCTTCTCATCGATAGTTGGGCTTGACCATACGGGCGCACCGGAAGGGGCCAATATGCTTATGCCCTTCTTATTTTTTCCATGCTCGCTCGGTTCTTCAGCAATGGTGTGTTGCTTCCAAATCAGTTCGCCCGAATTAGCGTCTAATGCGGCTACTGCTCCGCGAAAAGTACAGCAAGCATAGGTGGAATCCATTGCGCTAATAACTTCACCAGAGGAGATTGGAACATAAAGTCGGTCCTCGAAAAGGTTCAGTGATCCGGTAATTGTTGCTACGGGGTGATCATCTACTTTTACCTTCCAATCCAAGCTTCTATTGGCCAAGTCAAAGGCATAGATATTTGCTTTGAAATCTCCGAAGTATAGCTTTGCTGCTTTTCCTTCCTCATCCAAACCAATAGTGATCGCACTTCTAACTTCATCCTCTGCCTGGTAGGTCCAGCGAATGCAGCCCGTTTTACGATCTAGAGCGTGAATGAGGCCCGTTGGGCTGGAAGTATAAAGCGTTTCACCATAGACCGTCACTTGGGATCTGGCACGGGTGGCATTTGGGAAAGCGAAAACCCAGCTCAGTTTGAGCTGATGTACATTTTCTTCATTGATCGAGCTTTGCTCGGAAGATATATATCGATGATTTTGCAAGTTGAAGCCCCAATTGGTGATGGGATAAGGAGCCCGGGAGGATTCACTGCTCGCTGTGTCGTCACAATTGCCTTGGGTGGCTGCCGTAGGGGCATCTGCATCGGCCGAAGCCAGGTAATCGGCAATATCATTGATTTGTTCGGGTGATAAAAGGGCAGCTTGATTTTTCATAAGCCCGGTAGTTAGTGTTTTTACCAGGGCTTCCTTGGATAAAACTTGTAAGGAAGCAAGTAGAGGCGCTTCAGCTACCTGACCACTATGGCAGGTATTGCAATACTGGTCGTACAATTCAGCAGCCTTCTCCATCCGCTGCTGCTCAGCAGTATCTGTAGGATTGAAGAGAAAAATGCCGGCCAAAACTATGATAGCCAGGCTAGAGATTACCAGAACAACAGTTCTATTCATAAACGTAAATTTCTGAAGCAGTGGAATTACGATTGACTGAAAAGGAAATTCTTAACAGAATACGGGCTGTCAGCCTCTTTGATTTGACGGAGGGCAAAGAGATTTCCATCTATATCCCGAGCGTAGAATGCCCAATATTTACCCATATCTTGCGGTTCACTGATCAGGTCTACTCCCATTTCCTTCATGCGTAAATACTCTCCCTGAATATCGGTGGTCTCATAAGAGAAGTGATATCCTAGATCTGTAGGTTGTTGCGCCTTTGTTGCGCCTGTCTTGGGCTTGATATACTGCATCAACTCCATCATCTTTGCGGGTCCGTCCATGTTGATCCAGATGGCCTTGAGTTCTAGTTGATCTCTATTGGCAATGCTGTCCAATTTTAGATTGTCCTTGTAAGCACCTTTACGACTGGCCGGTTTGCCGAGTAGCTTTTCATAAAATCCGGCTAGTCGATCTACATCGGGACTGAGTAGAGCTACCTGCGTCATCCACAGGGGGTGGCGGGCGAGCAAAGCGCTATCTCTGCCATTCTTCGCTAGAACAGGCTGGTCCAACTGTTCCATTTCGATCATATTCCCTTCCGGATCATGTGCATAGGCATAGGTGATGCCAGAGCCTCCTAAGTCTATGGGGTGATCTCCTTTACTTAAAGGCTGAATCCCATTTTTGATGAATTTATCATAGCCAGAATCCCAAGAAGGGGATTGAAAGCAAGTATGCGTCATCCCTGGGCCTTCGGGAGGCATATTGTCTATAATGGAATCACGTAGAGGTCGGAATTCCGTCAGCTCGAACAACATATTGGGAGCCTGCAGCACTACTTTTTTGAAGGAAACATCATTTATGCCCAAAAGCTTAGCGGAGACTATATCACTACCTATCACCTGCCGACTTAGGACCTTGAACCCACAAACACCTTGATAGAAAGCCAACATTCGATCTAAATTTCGAACTGTCAATCCAATATGATTAATAGCGAAGATGGAGGAGGAGTCGGGCTGAACAGCTTCTTCTTTGGGTTCCTGTTGGCAGCTATAAGTTGTTGTGACTAGGATAAGCCCGAGGCAAATCATAGCTGAATACAAAAAATACTTCATGATAGCAGTGTTTGTTAGATGACTTTTCCAAGATACGTTCTAGTATTGGCACTTACTATTATCCGCTTTCACGAAGTAAGATTTGTAGTTTTTGGCTTTGGGGTCTTTGCATCCAACTAGATCCAGTAATTCGATGTTTTTGAAATCGATAGGATGACTTTCAGCTTGCAGGGCAATGTAGCCCTCGCCCAGGAGCGTGCCAGCTTGTTCCACCCAGTCGTCCATCTTGGTGATGCCAAAGCCCTCCCAATCTTTTTGGGTTTGGCGAATATTGGTAAAACCACCCCCAATTTGCGGCTGGTCATATTGTAGAACGGTATCTGCTTCAATGAGATGGATAATGGTAGAATCCCCCAATACAATCATTTCAGCATGAACCCATTGATCGCCATGGTAAGTTTCAGAGGAGGAACTGATGCAGTGATTATAATTAATAGTGTCTCCCATAACCACTGCAGTACCTGGTGAACACAAGTTCCCAGTCGTGCGATCCTTGTCATCACTCAAGCCTCCTAATAACTGTAACTCTATGGAGACAGGGAAGTGTTGTCCAAGCTCATTGCTAGCTGCGGATTGAGAGTGAACCATGATGCCGCTGTTCCTGACGTTCCAAGTCGCCCCGCCTGGTGTTTGCTCTCCCGTGAATCGATAGTCAAACCGGAGCTTATAGTAGGAGTAAGGCGTTTGATAGTACATATGGCCATAGGCTTCGTCAAATTGCTCATATTCATCATAGCTAACCCGGATCATACTATCTTGCACAAGCCAGGTGTTCCTGAAATTCTCACCGACTGGATAGCCCGCCATTTTAATATCCCAACCACTTAGATCTTTGCCATTAAAAAGAGATTGCCACTCTTCTTGTTGGGAATCGTACTCAGATTCGGGTAGTTCCGGATTGTTGCAGGAAAAAAAGATACTCAGGCAAGTAAATAGGCATAGGTTCGCCAGTGAGGGTAGGTTTTTCATTTTGTTGATATTCTTCAGTTATAAATCGTTAGTGGAACAAATTAAACATTGTTTCTAAAAGAGGGGCTAAAGCGGGCGCATTTTGGGCGGGCTTTCTATTCTAAGGACTCGGGAGAAGGGCAAATTCAGCTAACTTCGAATTCAGGACAATCTAAACGGATATCATCAGGCAGCAAAGGTTTTTTCATCAATTGGCAGAAAGATTGTTCTTTATTCTTCTCAAAAAAGCGGCAGCTGTGGCAGGTGCGCTGCTCAGATAAAATACCACTTCTG
>JAHQWA010000016.1 GCA_019634045.1 Saprospiraceae bacterium | reverse complement strand
GGAGTAAGCTGTGTGGAGAAATGGTATGGGCGGTGGTAGCTATGTTGTAATGCCCGCTCTACAGTTGGTTTTCCGCACCGACTTTGGAGCGTATTAATGGCCTACAATATCTAGCGCAGCTTCGTCTGGGCACGCCGGCGCTCCCGCACTTTCTTTTCTATGAAGTGGATAATTTTTGCTGCCACATTAATACCCGTAATGGTCTCAATTCCTTCCAAGCCGGGAGAGGCATTGACTTCCATGACCAAGGGGCCTCTTTCGGAGCGTAGTAAGTCTACGCCGGCTACGCTTAAGCCCACCGCTTTGGTGGCTCGGATAACAAGATTGGTTTCAGCCTGGGTGAGTTTTTCGGGACTAGCACTGGCTCCGCGATGAAGGTTGGAACGAAACTCGCCTTCCTGGGCTTGACGTTTCATGGCTGCCACCACCTCGCCAGCCACTACCAACGCACGGATATCGGTGCCCTTGGATTCCTTGATGAATTCTTGCATGATTACGCGTTCCTTCAACCGTTGGAAAGCTTCCACGGTGGATTCGGTCTGTTGCATACCGTCACATAGAATTACGCCGATACCATGCGTTCCTTCTAGGAGCTTTATAACGACTGGGAAGCCATCCAATACATTCACCGCAGACCATAGATCGCTGTGTTGTCCTAGTGCCACGGTCTTAGGGGTAGCTACCCCCTGGCGTTGCAATTGCTGCAGGCAGCGAAGCTTGTCTCTTCCCAGCAATAAAGCATTAGCTCGAGCTGCCGTGAATACATTCATGAGCTCGAATTGCGTGATGACGGCTGCTCCTTGTTGGGTAACAGAAGCTCCTATCCTGGGAATGACAGCATCGAAATGACGAATAGGTTGTCCTTCGTAGTAAATCTCAGGATGACCATCTTCGATCACTAAATTGCATAGGGTGTGATCGATAACAGACATATTATGGCCTCGAGTTCTCCCTGCTCTGTACAAGCTTTGTGTAGAGTATAACTGTGGCCCTCGGGATAATATAGCGATATCCATAACTAGGACAAGATACGATATTTTACCTATATTGAGCGTTGTAAATCGTTGGTACCCACAATGGTGAAGTATTTTGATGGGTAATGCATAATGAATTGGTGGAATCTTTCCTCTTCATTATTGATTGTTCATTGTTCTTTTCTCCTACAATTCAATTCATTAATCATTATTCATTATTTGATACATGGATATCTCGAACGCACCGCTGTCTCCGCAGCTAAATGATAAGAAAGTGATCAATGCCTGGGCACTTTTTGACTGGGCGAATTCTGCTTTTGCTCTTGTCATTACTGTCGCCATATTTCCGGCTTACTTCACTACCGTGACTGCAGATGTCGTTTCTGTCTTTGGGATTGAAATGTCGAATTCTACTCTATTTGCCTATGCTATTTCCGGCTCCTATCTACTGATTGCTTTGTTTTCTCCTTTGCTTTCCGGTATTGCGGATTCTGGCGGGAAGAAGAAGTTCTTCCTAAAGTTCTTCACCATATTTGGATCCATTGGGTGTATTTCTCTTTTCTTTTACGATACGGGAAGTCCGGTCGCTCTAGGGGTGATTGGGTTTATGATGGGGATGATTGGTTTTGCCGGAGGCTTAGTGTTTTACAACTCGTATCTGCCAGAGATTGCCACGGAAGATCGTTATGATAGTGTTAGTGCAAAAGGCTTTTCCTACGGTTACATCGGGAGTGTGTTGTTGTTGATTGTCAATCTCTTGATCATCCAAAAACCCGAGTGGTTCGGAGTGGCTGATAAAGGTACCTTGGCTGCACGTATTTCTTTTCTGATGGTGGGGTTATGGTGGATTGGGTTCGCTACGATTCCCTTTCGGGTATTGCCACCCGATCCGAAGGATAAACCACAGGCGGGTTTGTTGAGTCGTGGGATGGAGGAGTTGAGAAAGGTATGGCGTGAATTGAAGGAACAAGGCAATACCAAGGCCTTTTTGTTTTCCTTCTTTTGTTATAGCGCCGGAGTACAGACTGTTTTGTTTTTGGCTTCTATCTTCGCAGAGAAGGAATTGGATTTTGATGCGGGCAAATTGATTATTGTGGTTTTAGTACTACAATTAGTAGCCATCGTTGGAGCATATGTATTTGCTAAAGTATCAAACCGATTGGGTAATATTGCCTCTATATTCATTATGCTCTTTATCTGGGTTGGGATTTGTGTACTAGCGTACTTTGTGCAAAATCAGTCCCAATTTTTCCTGGTGGCGGCCTCGGTGGGTTTAGTCATGGGCGGCATCCAATCTCTCTCTCGGTCTACCTATTCTAAACTAATTCCGAATGATACGGAAGACACCACTTCCTACTTTAGTTTTTATGATGTGGTGGAAAAAGTAGCCATCATCGTCGGTACCTTCAGTTTCGGCTTTATTGAGCAGATCACAGGCAGTATGCGGATCAGTGTTTTAGTATTAGCCTTGTTTTTTATAATTAGTCTGCTGATTCTGACCAGAGTACGGCTTAAAAGTTGAGGCTTTTTCCTAAGTTTGTGGCTGTAATTGCTTAATCTACCCATGGAAGAATATTTAGTACAGGCCCAAGAGCTAGCAGAACAGCTAACTCTGCAAGAATGGGCTTATATCGGAGGAGGTTTTCTTTTCTTTCTGATCATCATAATGGCGATCAGGAGAAGCCGTAAGGGCAGAAAAGTTCGAGTCAAAAAAGCTTCTAATATACATTTGCATTCCTTTCAAATTGCTCCGCTTGGGCGTGATGCCTTTGTTAAAATCCGTAATACCGGAGAAGCAGCTGTTTTGAGTGGTCTTAAGATTGTCGGTAGGGATGATATGGTCATAAAGAATGCCTTTGCCGGCCAGAAGATTGATCAAAACAAGGAGTATGGGATCTTTCTCGAGGTCAATGGAAGGGAAAAAATCCAACCCGGTTTTTTACTCGAGGTAACCGTCCTGGGGCCCAACGGTCAAGTACAAAAAAGCACCTTGAAGGTCGCCAACTCGTAGCTTTCTCTTTTGATTGTACAACTTTTTACCTTGACACTAGTTGTAAATATAACGTGAGAAAATAGTTAGCGTCTACCAAATGTTCCATTATGAGTGCAAAGGAAAATTCTATCCACCAATTCAGCGTAAATGATATTGAAGGCAAGGAGGTAAATCTTGCGGACTATGAAGGTAAAGTCATACTAGTGGTCAATACCGCCTCTAAATGCGGATTCACGCCGCAGTTAGATGATATGGAAGATCTATACCGAGAATTTAGAGCGGAAGGATTCGAAATATTGGCATTCCCTTCCAATGATTTTGCCGGCCAAGAGCCCTTGGAAGGAAAAGAAATCCAGCAATTTTGCCAAATGAAATATGAAGCGTCCTACCCGATCTTGGAGAAAGTCCATGTAAAGGGGCGGCAGGCTCATCCCGTCTTTAATTTTCTTTCGAAGCGATCAGAGAATGGAAATATCTCTTCGACTCCACGTTGGAATTTCCACAAATACCTTATCGATAAAGAAGGCCAGGTGAGAACCTTTTTTTATACATTTACACGGCCTAATGCCAGCAAAGTGAAAAAGGCAATACGAAGCTTGATCGAGGAGTAAGATCATTTTTTCACGACAAAGTTGAGGTGCAAAAAATGGATTAAGAGGTGTTTAACTCTTGATTTCGCCTTCGGTGACCGACTTCTGTAGTTGCCAAGCAAACCGCTCTCGGAAGTGGCAACAACAATTCTTAGATTAGCACGGAATGCTCTAAGGTCGAACTAAAACTGCTCAATTCTTATCTAAACCGTTTTACATGAAAGTAGATATCCTGGCCATAGGGGTGCATCCCGATGATGTGGAGCTCGCTTGCTCTGGCACCTTACTCCGTCACATCGATGAAGGTAAAAGCGTTGGCCTATTGGACTTGACCCGAGGAGAATTAGGAACGCGAGGTACAGCTGAAATTCGGGATCGCGAAGCGGCTGAATCTGCCCAAAAGATGGGAGCCAGCTTTCGGAAAAACTTGGCCATGGCTGATGGCTTTTTCCAGTACACACCAGAAAATATCAAAGCAATTATACGTATCATCCGTATGCACCAGCCGGAGATCGTCCTGGCCAATGCCATCAGCGATCGCCATCCCGATCATGGCCGCGCCGCCAAACTTACAGCTGATGCCTGCTATTACGCGGGCCTGGCCAAAGTTGAAACATTGGACGATGCGGGGCAAGTTCAAGCGCGCTGGCGCCCTTCCGCTGTATATCACTATATCCAGGACTACAATTTGGAACCGGATCTAGTAGTCGATGTCAGTGGCTATATGGATCGAAAGATGGAGCTGATCAAAACCTTTAGTTCTCAATTTTTTGTCCCGGAAGCCAAGGAATATGATAAAGAGATGAGCTCACCGATCTCAGGAGCAGATTTTATGGCATTCTTGACTGCGAAGGCTCGATCGTATGGCCGCCCGGCCGGTTTCGAGTTTGGAGAAGGGTACACCGTAAGCCGTACCATTGGTGTACAAAGTCTATTTAATCTGAAATAGAAGACTTTTCCATCTGTAGCTTTACAAGAGGAAGAGGGGCTATTGTCGCACTACTTATGATCCTGGGCCAGGCGTTAATAACCAAGCCATAGCGACCCATTGTTGATCTCCATTTCCATAAGGCGGATAAGTTTCTCTGGAGGTTTTCCGGTGATGATGTCCGGTTCTTCCTGCGATCTTCCCGGTACTGCGCCCGTGGAAAAGTTTGTAGGATTTTACTACGCCATTTTCATCCGTATCTACTTCTGTCACTACGCCCATATGTTCTATCCCGTCTTCAGCAATTAAGTCTGCCAAAGTAGCATTTGGGTAGCTAATTCTTTGATGACCATAAAACATGACCGTTCCAGCTTTGATTTGATTACCACTCTCCAAGGCATCTGAGATGATGGTGAAATTGTCTTGATCCGCATACCATTTACCAAGCATACGCGTATCTCGAATTTCATCTGGATTGGGGAAGATTAAGTCCGGACATTTCTGCTTAACAGCCTCACAGAGGCGCAGAAACATTCCCGAACAGTCGCTTAGCGGCTCGGATTTATATAGAATCTTTTGTTGTTCGATGTCAACTGAAAAGGCCGTTAGGAATTCTTGAAGTGCGGTGCCTTCCGCTAGGCAAGTAGGGGCAGGGAGCTCCGGTGGAGGGGGAGGTGTCATGGCCTCCACGGTGTCTAGGGTAGGGGTAGGCGGCGGCGGCGGTGAGTTTGGTGGTGGAGCTTCAGATTTGCAAGCGATGAATCCTAGGAAAAGGAAAGCTATGAGCAAAGCATATGATAGTCGACCTAGTAGTTTGGGCAAATGCATCTGGATTGATTTTAGGTGAAGGCACGTTTCAAGATAGGAAGATTACTCAAATCCAGCGCATAGAATCGGAGGAATGTAAAGGATTGAGCAGATGGTAAGAAAAGGAATTCCTAGTTGTTCAGCTGTTGCTGTAGTCGCCCATATTTACCTTCTCGATTTTCTGCGTACTGTACCTCTCCCAGGCGGAATTTTATCGGGAGCTTGGTGGCTTTTTCAAGCTTCACTTCCAGTTTACAAAAGAAGGCGAGGTCTTGATATGACCAAGCGCGAGGCTGTTGACTTGGAGTGTGTAGCATTATCTCTTGTAGAGAAAGTCCAGTTGGTTCACTATTTGTGATCAGCTGTAAGAATTTAATGGAAGGACTTATGGATGGCGTGGAAGGAGGAAGGTTTTGTGATTGGCGCAATTCGGGTAAGGAATGCCCAGCAATGCTCCATGGTTGAGCTTGACTCAAGAAAGGAACAGATAGTAAAAGTAAGACGATCAATTGCTTCATTCCTCAGTAGTATTTGCGGAAGCTCCCTTGTTTTTCTTGGAACCCCGGTACATCTCAAATTTATGGAATTTACATTCCAAAGCTCCATTGTAAAGAGTGATTTTTCTGGAAGGTCGGAGACCTATATGCTTTAAAGCGGCTTTATTCGAAGATATAATCCAAGCTTCCCAACCGGAATAATCCTGTTTGAGCTTATCGCCGATCTTTTGATACAGTTCGTCAATGTCAGTGCGGGCAAGTCGCTCGTCATACGGAGGATTGATGATCAGCAAGCCAGCTTGGGGTAGGGGAGAGACTTCCGTGAATTCACCTTGCGCCACTTTTACCTTAGCCAGCATGTTTAGCGCTCGCAAGTTGGTTTTGGTGGCTTGAATGGCATCCTCTTCCTGGTCACTGGCCCAAATGGTATGGGTAGAGGACTGGAATTGGCTTTGAGCCTCCTTGCGAATTTTTCGCCATAGGCCACCATCAAAGTCTTTCCATTTCATAAAACCAAACTGTCGCCGCAGCCATTGCGGTGGAATTCGGTTGGCAATCAAGGCCGCTTCTATCGGTAAAGTCCCAGAACCACACATCGCGTCCATGAAGGAGCTATTACCCTCCCAACCTGCCAGCATGATCATACCGGCAGCTAAAACTTCATTGATGGGCGCCGCGACGCTTTCCTGACGGTAGCCGCGCTTGTGGAGGGAGTCGCCGGAGCTATCCAAAAGGATGGTGCCCCAATCATTGCGTATGTGGAGGTGAAGTCGTAGGTTTGGCGATTGCACATCAATATTAGGCCGGCGGCCCGTCTTCTTACGGAATTGATCCACAATGGCATCCTTGGTCTTCAAAGCTGCATAATGGGAATGTCGAATGAAAGCAGAATTGGTAACGGCGTCAACCGCAAAAGTATCCGCTAAACTTAGGTATTCTGACCAATCCACTTTCTGCACCTTCTTGTACAATTCATTTTGATGCTTCACGCGAAAGCGATGAATCGGTACGAGTACCCGAAGGGCAGTGCGTAGATGGAGATTGCTTTTATAGAGCAAAGCCTGATCACCACTGTATCTTACCATGCGATTTCCAATCTCAATCTGTGCTGCACCTAGGGCTTCCAGCTCCTTGGCCAATACTTCTTCTAATCCCGCTAAAGTCTTTGCTAAATAATCCAATAGATGTGATTTTGCACAAAGATAAGAACCTCATTGGAATTATAAGTACGCGCCTCATCCCCCTCAGCCGTACATGCTCTGTAGCTCTGCCTAAGCTAACTTCGGTGACCCCTTATTCTGGATGAATGGCCTTCGCTCCCACTTGGCAGCCGGTTTCCCTACCGCTGTCTCTCCCCGCTCCGACGCCCCCAAACCCCTATGTTTTCTATATTTTATACTTTTAAGGTAAAAATAATTTGCCTTTAGCTTGACACGCCTTTTTATATTTTATACTTTTGAGGTAAATATAGATTCAATGGGTAAACATAAACTAGGAGAATTAGAGGAAATTGTGCTCTTAGTGGTGGCCATCCTCCACGGCGAAGCCTATGGTATTGCTATCATCAATGAAATGCGGGAACGCTTAGGTCGCAAGATCAGTATTGGTTCACTGCAAACCGTGCTGCGACGATTAGAGAAAAAAGGCTATGTAGTTTCTGAGTTAGGAGAAGCAACTAAAGTCCGCGGTGGAAAGCGAAAGCGCTTCTTCACCATCACCAACTTTGGTAAGGATGCCTTGCAAGAAACCCGCGACCAACGACTAGGCCTTTGGAACGCTATTCCTCAAATCATATTTGACAATTAGTATGAAAAAAGATGATCATCTATCTCCTCCACAGCTATTTATGCGCTTTTTTCGATGGTTTTGTAGACGAGATTTTCTGGAAGATATCGAAGGAGACTTGAATGAACGTTTTGACCAATTAATAGAGGAGTTTGGGGAGCGTGGCGCTAGGCGCCGTTTTGCTTGGGAAGTACTGTTATTGTTCCGTCCAGGGATGATTCGATCCCTAGATTCCTTTCCACTTTTAAATCGCCCGAATATGTTACGACAAAATTTAAAAATCGGCTATCGAAGCCTATTAAAGGATAAAACCTATTCTGCCATTAAGATTGGCGGATTTGCCATCGGAATCGCCGCTTTTCTCCTAATCGCCTTGTTGATCCAAGATGAGACAAGTTATGATCAACATTATGTAGAAAAAGACAAGATATATCGGCTGGTAAATGAGACCAGTAATCCAGATTTCAATATCAAAAAATGGACGGCATTCCCAGCGCAAACCAAACAGTTGCTGGAGGAGGATTACCCCGAAATTGAAGTAGCAGGGCGAATGATATTACGCGATTGGTACCTAGCAGGGGATAATCAGTTTCGGAAGTCGGAGGAAACGCTAAATAACTATGAGGATGATTTTGCCTATGCCGACCCAGAAATCCTGGATATTCTAGAAATTCCGATGCTCTACGGTAGCCGAGAGGAGGCTTTATCTCAACCCAATACCTTGGTGCTTTCCAAGCGTAAAGCTGAACAATACTTCCCTGGTGAAGATCCAGTGGGACGTACGGTGGTCCTAAATGATAACCCAGACCGCCTCTTTACTATTGGAGGAGTGATGGATGATTTGCCAAATTCTCACGTAACATTCGAATTTTTGATCACTTTAGTCGATGTTGAATTTTGGCGGGGAGAACAAACAGATTGGTGTTGTAACAATTATGATACCTATGTGCGTTTGAAACCGGGAGTTGATACAGAAGAACTAGAAGAGAAACTCTTAGCGATCAGGGATAACTATATGATCCGCTATTTTGAAGATCGAGAGGATTCTTTTGCAGGCGTTTTACGCAATTACCGCACCTTTGATCTCGAGCCGATCAGCGGGATATACTTGAGTACGGAGACCTTCGCAGACAAAAATGAGAGTGGCGATCGCCGAATCGTAAAACTTTTTGGACTCATTGCCATCTGTATTTTGTTATTAGCCTGCGTCAATTTCATCAATCTATTTACGGCAAAATCTGCCAATCGTGCCAAAGAAATAGGCGTACGGAAGGTGGTGGGCTCGCTTCGCTTCGATCTCATCAGACAATTTTTGACGGAATCTATTTTGTATAGTGGCCTTTCTGTGATACTAGGAGCCTTGGCAGCCGTCTTTGTCTTACCCTACTTCAATCAGCTAATTGGAAAAGAACTCATATTACCTTTTGATAGTTGGTGGTTAGTTCCTGGACTGATTGGTTTGGCGATAGTCATTGGTGGCGTCGCGGGCATCTATCCCTCGCTGTATCTATCCGCTTTTAGACCCATCGATATAATGAGAGGTAAATTGAGCACAGGGAGTAAACGTTCTTGGTTGCGCAATGGGTTGGTGACTTTTCAGTTTACAACTTCGATTGTCTTGGTGATTAGTGCACTGGTGGTATACCAGCAAATGCAATTCATCTTGAATAAGGATGTCGGATTTGAGAAAGACCAGGTCGTTTTAATTCAGGGAGCCTACACTCTAGGGGACAAGACGGATGCCTTCAAGCAAGAATTAGCAACGCTCCCGATGGTGGAAGAGGTCACCAATAGCAACTACTTTCCCGTGGCGGGGACGAATCGTGATGGAAACGGTTTTTGGCTTGATGGTCGAGAAAAGATAGATGATTCGGTTGGAGGACAGGCTTGGTTTGTAGCGGAAAATTACGTTAGCACGATGAAGATGGAACTGGTTGCCGGGAGAAACTTTAATTCGAAGATGGCTTCTGATAGTGCGGCGGTTATTATTAATGAAGCTATGGCACGTAAACTGGGGTTAACGGACCCAATCGGGAAGCGCATTCGGAATTACAGAGCTTGGAATGTAGTTGGGGTAGTAAAGGACTTTCACTATGAGGATATGAAGCAAGAAATTAGGCCCTTAGCCCTATTCCGAGGGAGAGGTAGTGCATCGGTTGTGGCCGTTAGGTTGAAAGCCGAACATTCCTCCTCAACGATTGCTGCTATTCGCAATGTCTGGGATGAATTTATGCCCAATCAGCCAATCCGCTATGATTATATGGATGAGTCTTATGCATCGATGTATGAGGATGTGCACAGAACGGGTAATGTATTTACAGCTTGTGCTGGCTTGGCTATCCTGATTGCTTGTTTAGGTTTATTTGGTTTGTCCACCTTTATGGTAGAGCAACGTAGTAAGGAAATAAGCGTGCGAAAGGTATTGGGGGCTTCCGTCCAACAATTGTTTGGCCTCTTGACGGCTAATTATCTTCGGTTGTTGCTGCTTTCTTTTTTGATAGGCGCGCCCGTAGCCTGGTATACAATGCATGCCTGGTTGGAAAATTATACTTACGGAATTAAGTTAGTTTGGTGGTTTTTTGCAGTGGCAGGAGTGATGGTGGCAGGGATAGCGCTGTTGACGGTGAGTCGGCAGGTATTGCGACTGTCCTTGTCCAACCCTGCGGACTCCTTAAAAGCAGAATAAGAGCATATCGTTTCATATACCGGAAATACCAACAAAAAGGGTGCGTTTGGGGTCATTGGCCACCCAACGCTTCCCTTTACCCGGTTTTTTGATCTTATGCCATTTAATACGGAAGCTAGGAAGTCCGCCCAATTGCAGGGCTTCATTGATCTCTTCTTTAAATAAGGAGGAACCTCGGCTTGGAGTGGCCAAGTGCAGCTTAGCTTTTGGTGATCGACTCAGCATTCGACCAATGTCCCAAAGTGGCAGCGCTGTGAAATAATAGCAGGAATCCTCATCGATGATAAAGTCCCGTTTGGGCATATCTGCTTGATCCAAAGCCAGTTTTTGCGTTTCTTGATACACAAAGCTTTTTATCGATTCTACGTCCAATAATGGAGGTAAGCGAGGGGAATGAATAGCTTTTCGCTCCAATTCATAAATGGGCGAAATCAGATCAATAAAAACGCCTCCATTGTAGGCGTGATCATCATCCTTTTCATACCAAGCCTCTAGCATGATCCCTTGCAGATCGACAGTTGGGGTGAATTCGAAATAGGTCAATTTCCAATCGCTATGTGTGATGAGCTCGGTTTCAGAGAGCAGTTCTATTTTTTCACAATGTTTTACCCCCCAGAGGCGCAGGCGAATGGCCCGAGTAAAAGAGTCCGGGCGCATCGTTGACCGGCTCACACTCCGGTACACCT
>JAHQWA010000235.1 GCA_019634045.1 Saprospiraceae bacterium | reverse complement strand
ATACGAATACAAAAGTCAGTGCTCAGTAAATATTCTGAGCACTGATCTGTTATTGACTGAACTTTGCCTTCATTTAGCGTTGGCTTATAATCACTTTTTTCCGGTGTAACTGTCCATCTCTTTCTAATTCTAGGATATATAATCCATGCCCTAGGCTTGATATGTCTAAGGTTTCTTTGATCCCTTGAGTGATTCGTCTTTGCAGTACTCTGCCCGTTTGATCAATCAAGCGGATTTGGGTGCTTGATCCATTTTTGCTTGCACCTTCTAACTCTTGCCATTCCACCGTCAGCTCCTCCTGGGCAGGATTAGGATAGGTGCTGATGTAAAATCCGCAACCAAAGTATTCCTGATATACTTGCATAACCTCTGGGGGGAGAGAGGTGCCACAGCTATTACTTACCGTAAACTCTATCACACTTGGTCCAAAACTGAATGGGGCTTGTAGTACCAAGTCATTGTCTGCCTGATAGTACAGATTCCAACCACTTGGCCAAGTCCAATTGTAAGCAGTTACCGAATTTCTGGCAAGCGTATTAGATACATTGGCGTGATAGCCGGCAAAATCATATGGACAGACATACTGATCCCCAGATATACTGGTATAGGAAGAAGATACCTTTCCCACCCAAAAACTTTTAGTTAGGATAATGTCTGTGCAGCCAGACCCTGGATCTATCGTAAAAGTGATCGTACCTTGCCCAGAATAGGAAGAGTTTCCACGTACGGAGGCCGAAGAGCCACTACCAGAGGTGGATCCGGAGAATAGATTGGTCGGACTTACTTGCCAGCTTACAGATAAGCCTGGTATCGGATTGTTCAGCGTAAAAGTTTGATTGGAACTACACAATACATCTGGCCCGGTCAGGTAGGGTGACCTTACTGTATTGCTAGTAGTGGCAGACCCGGAACCCAGCCAATTGCTTAACCGGCTAGCATTGGTTCCCCCTCCCGTCCAGGAGAGATTAAATTTACCAAAGGTGTTATTGTCTACCAAACTCCCGCCTGAGGAGCAGCCAATGTTTTCGTCTCCCCCTTGCAACTGGCCGATTACCCGCTTATTTTGATCAAAAAGGGCACAGCCCGAGGAGCCTGGCTCTACCAGACCGTCGTCCCACTGATCGATCAACCAAAAATCGCCTTGCGTGTCTAAATCTTCATTGTCTAAGGAGATTTTCTTGACGTCTCCAGCAGGATGGTGTATAGCTCCAATATTGTTATCGGGCGGTGAACTTTGGCGGTTCCAGCCAGCAAAAGCAATTTCTGATCGACCAACAACAGACTGGTTGAGCTCTACTAGGGCAAAGTCTGTGTCAGCATGCCTGGCGCGTAGGGTTGATCCTGAATAGGAAATCCAGCTAGTAGGTTCTGAGCCTCCGCAACTGGGGCTTTCATACCTGAAACGAAACACCCAATTTCCTACATTAGTGGCTTGTAGGTAGCAATGATTGGCCGTCAGAAAAAATGGCCGTAAACCGTTGCAAGAACCTGCGCCATTGAGTAGGGTTCCACTGCAATGTGCGGAGTTGTTGACCAGCACCAGGGCAACCGCATCCTTTTCGTCGGACCAGGAATTGCCAATACTACAGGCTACGTCATTATTGCACGACTGTGAGTCTCCAAATGCGCGCAAATCAAGCCCACTTGTGTTTTTGAAGCCATGTGTTACTGCTGCCACCCGAATGGAGAATTCCTTTACTTGTGCTGCATTTAAGTATACAGCAATCGTTGCTTCATCTCCAAGGATAATATCTGAGGACCAGCTGCGATCAATGAATTGGGCTGCCGTGACAGGCCCGATGATCATGGTTTTCGTCTTATCGTAAATGAAGAGTTCACTTCCCTCAGGGAGTACTAAATCCTCTAGTAGGAAATTCAAGGAAGTAGCTCCTGTGGAGATGAATCGACTTTTCCATACCTGTTGCCCTTCAGGTGTTTTGAAAAATACTCCGTTTCTGATGCTCCAGTCGGTAGTGACCTTCACACCAAAACGATCCAAGGTGGAACCCTTTTTCCGATCTTCCGCTAGGACGCCTTGTACATCAACAGATGGGAGCCGATATGCTCTTGGTTCCTCATCCGTAAAATCTGAAATTACTGTACGTATGTTCTCCTGTTTCAAGATGGTAGTTTTGACTTGTGCTTTTAATGCTGTATTTAAACCTGAGAAGAGTAACACCATTAAGGCGCTAATAGATAATTTGAGTATTTTATCTCCGATTAACTTTTTCATAGTGATGATTTGCTAAGAACTGAATAAACGGGATGATTCAGTAGTCTTTGCATAGCCAACAAGCCAGTCTATCATGCGATTGACATGATCCGCTACTATAGGATAAATAGTGCTACTGGCGACGCCATACCGGTAGTCATAGATATACCTAATACTGTTGACTAGAAGCTGAAACCTGACCGGACAAGTACAGATCAATAGATTACCTATTTACCTAGCCAGGTACATTCTTGTTGGGTTGGAAATTTTTAGAAAGCTTTCAATTTTGCTGTAGTGAAGCTGTAGAATTGTTATTTCAATTTAGGTCATTTTATGGGCGAAGGCAAGCCTTGATGGCTTAATCTTTTTACTTTAACATTTGACGCAGTTCATGGCGGTAGTCGAACGACAAACTTGTTCAATAGGAATAGGGTAGGAGGGTAAAGCATTTTAAATTGAAAGGCAATAGCGTGGCTAGAAACAAATCGGGAACCGAATGTTTCGTTGCCAAAGTGGATGGACCAACGATACGTAAAGAAGGGCCCTGATCTTGATCTCAATATCAAACTTCGAGGGTATTATTAGGTAATCAGCAGCAGGGAAGAATCAGTTACTTCCACCACAGCAATAATATCAGATGGGATAGGGTATGTTGAATTCAAAACACTCTATTTAACATAAGATTAATTATAGGATAAACAAATAGAACTCCCAATTATCCGTTCAAAAAAAAATTTATCTATCCCATACGGCCATAGCTCAATGCTTCCTTTGCCAAAACCAGTGTTTGTCCTCATAAAATCTCTAGGAACACACTTTTAGCCAGATAACAAGCTGTTTAACAGTTAGTTATAGATCATTTTTCATTGAACCAATTTAGGGGGAACAAGGTTAGTTAGACAAAAGTCATTCTTCATGCTAACTTTCTTGAAAACAATCAACCTCTCCCCTATTCTAGTCGGTGTATTATTGCTGTCAGGCCGTGCTAAGGCCCAATCTCCTTCGATTTTCGATCTAATTAGTTATCAGGACATTATAAAGATTAACTTAAGTTTTGATTTAAGCAGTTTACAGGAAAATCGTAGGGATAAGAATGCCTATCCCGGCTGGCTACAATTCACGAACCAAACTGGAGAACAACAGCGCTGGCAAGTGGATATGAGCCTTCGCGGACGATTCCGGCGACAACGCTGCCAGGAAATGCCTCCGCTAACTATCGATTTCAGTAAAAAAGCGCTAGCTAAAGCAGGCTTAGCTCCTTTTGACGACATGAAGCTAGTGACCTACTGCATGGCCGATGATCAGGCGGCTCGTGAAGCTCTAATCCGCGAATACATCACGTACAAGCTCTATAATCAACTGACCGAAATGAGTTTCCGTGTCCAGCTGGTCAAAATGACGATTAAGGATACCCGCACGGGAAAGAAAACCACTCAGATGGCTTTCTTGATCGAAGATACCGCTCAACTCCGAGCGCGGATCGGAGCGGAAAAGATGGAAGACTTTCGCGTGCGCAACAAGATTCAGTTCCAGCCTCATGCTTTGCGTATGACGACCTTGTTTCAGTATATGATTGGAAATCAAGATTGGGGCCTAACCATCTCTAAAAATGTAAAGTATCTGATGCGAGCAGATCAGGTGATTGTCGTTCCTTACGATTTTGATTTTTCAGTTCTGGTAGGAGCCTCCTACGCCATGCCTCAAGAAGTTCTGGAGAAGCCCTTGGCATACGGACGAGCCTATCTAGGCTTTCAAGAAGATCCGGAGGATCTACGCGTCATTTTTAATGAGTTGCTACGCAAAAGAAAAGCATTGATGGAAGTGATTCGGAAATGTAAGTTCTTGAAAGCTTCATCGAAAAAAGAGATGGAAGCCTATATCAACTTCTTTTTTGAGCATTCTACTGACCTGAAGTTTGCCCGAACACTTTAAACTGTAGGATGAATGGAAGATATGTGAAGCCTGCAAGAAGAGGGAGTCCCCTACCCTATTTTGGGTTTATATCGGAGTCTTCTTTTGTTTCATAACCACTCTTCCCTGGATCTACCTCAGAAACAGTAAAGACAAAAGTAGTTCCCATGCCTAGTTGAGATTCATAGCGGATTTGTCCACCATGAAGTTTAACCACTTTGTGACAGATGGCCAGGCCGATACCTAAACCGGCAATCTTTTTCGTGTTCAGCCGTTGAAACGGAAGGAAGACCTTGTTTTGAAATTCTTCACTCATGCCCATGCCGTTATCCGCCACCCTGAATTCCCACTGCCTAGGCTCGGGTAGATACCGGGAAGAGATGGCAACAATGGGACTATTGGCCCGTCGAAACTTAATCGCGTTATGAATGAGGTTTTGGAACAATTGAATGATGCCGACTTTATTACCTCTGATCGTCGGCAAATCTTGAAATTGGATACTTGCTGCATTCTCCTCAAGCTCCACTTTAAGGGTACTCTTAACCAAATCTATCACCTCATTCAAATCAATCTCCTCCAGGCTTTCATGGCTTTGTCCGATATGAGAGTACTGCAAAAGGCCCTGAATCACTTCGCTCATTTGATTTACCCCGGAGACGATAAAGTCAATAAATTCTCTAGCCTGATCATCTAATTCATCTCGGTAGCGCCTTTCCAAGAGTTGAGCAAAGCTCGCAATCGTCCTCAATGGACTCTTCAGATCGTGGGAGGCGATGTAGGAAAACTGTTCCAACTCCTTATAGGAAAGTTCTAGTTTATTCAGGTTCTCCTGAAGGGTTTTAGCATTGTCTTCAATAATCCCTTTCTGTGCTTTTAGTTCCTGCTGCTGGATGAAAAGTTTGGCGTTGATTTGCTCCATTTCCAGTTTCTTTTTCTCTAAGTCCTCAATCGTTGCTTCTAGAATATTTACCGCGATAGACTTATCTTTCAACAGACGTTTTATCTTAAAGCTCTGCTCATTTTGCTGAGCCCTCAAAGCTTTCATCTCTGTCAAAAACTGTTCCTTTTCTAGCTCACCTATTGAATCAGAAGCAACAATCCTTTCCCATATGTTATCTAAGTAATCCGGCATCCCTATTTTTCCTTCAATATGACCGCTGCGCAGGTCTCGTTATGGAACTCGATTTTTTCAGCACTGAGATTTGCTACTTCTCCGTAAGAGAGGAATCCAATCAATGGTTTTTCCCAATAATCATAGATTCCCTGGATCTCTTTATTCAGCATAGGCCCGAAGGCCCCATGCCGTCCCTTGCATGAAAACACAACCAAGGCATCGGCCTCTGGTGCCGCCGTTTTCAGTGCTTTGAATCCTTCAATGGTTTGTTCAATCACTTCGAAACCAGGTGAAGTCGAAAACCTAAATTGATCTCCTTCCTTCACGCTTGCCGTTAAACTAATACTCTTAGTATCTTTATGAATCAAGAGTGGAGATCGCAGGATACTTTTTCCCCCTTCTCTCAGTATCTGAAAGGGATAATTAGTCTGTATCCCGATCAACTGGTCATGCTTAGTTTCTGCTTCGGTCAAGCCGAAGTAACGCACAAAGACATCGTAAGCGGGTTCTCCATTGATTTCATAAACTTGATTACCTTCAGCTTTCGTAATTACGTTCACTCCCCCAATGGGCTTCCAGCCACTAATAGCTAAACCGGTCAACTCTACCCTATTGGTGTCAAGTACCAAGCTTGCCGCTCCATTTTCAGTAATTCCCTCATGAGTAAAAGCGAAAGTCCTGACCATCTGTAGATCATCCCCAGCTAGTCCTCCATAGATCGGTATAGGCAACGAAATGGAGCTATTGATACCCTGAACCAGCCGTTGGGCATCAATGGCTAATCCACCTGACATCAATAGCATTCCTGGCTTTGCAAAACAGCCCTTAACAAACCCACCAATTTCTTCTGCGGCAGACGTGATATTGGGGGTTTCATATTCTGTCAACTTGATCTTGAAGAAAGCTGGATTGATGTCGAAGAGCAATAGAGCTAGGGACTTTTCATATAGGGAATTGTTGATGATTTCACCAGCGGTGGTGCAACCGACCAAAGCGATATCCTGAGTCGCAAAACTCATTCTGACTTGCTCTAGGTCGAGATCAACGGAGCTGAATACAATGCCAAGGGAGGGTTTAAAATTAGCGGTATTCGCTGTTGCGAGTATCTGCTTCAACTGTGAAATTGAAGCACAGTGATAGGATTTAGTTATCATGTGTAGGTTAGGAGATTTAAAACGAAGGGTTTGAAAGCAGAGGTCTATCTCTAATATAAGAAAATTAGGGGAATTGGCTAGTGGTTCGGTGCAAAAATGGCTTTGAATACTGAAAGAGCTAATGAAGCCTTCTGAGCGTTGTACAAGGTACCAACTGATAGACGTTTAGATATATTTTCGGGCCTTCTCCGAATTAATCCAGCTGTCCGGAAACAGCAGTAGTCACAGAATTTCAGTTTGGAATAAAACTGCTAAGGCTTAATTTTGTAATTTGCCCAGAATGACCGGATCACAATGAAACTATAAAGCAAATGGGGTTCCTAAGTCCTACTTAATTACTGACTAAGATACCCCCTACCGATTCGGAATGCCAATCAGTTCTACTATCAGGAATTGTCTATGAGCGTAGCACCTATTTTCTTGAAGTTTTGGATGCTTTTTTGTTGTTTACTGCCGTTATCCTCCGTCTTGGGGCAGCAAGAGGCTGTTTTCCGAACGCTGGATATGAAAGCAGGCCTTTCACAAGGAACAGTATTTGCCATTACACAAGATGATGTAGGACACATGTGGTTTGGGACAAGGGATGGTTTGAACAAGTACGACGGTTACCAATTCACGGTTTATCGCAATATTCCTGAACAGTCCTCTTCTTTGCTGGGTAATGATATTTATACAAATTTAATCCCCCATTTCCCCCAAAACTCATGAATAAATCTCGGTTCTGCGGCAAATGCTTGCAACCCCAGATAGTGCTTCTATGAGCTTTCTT
>JAHQWA010000234.1 GCA_019634045.1 Saprospiraceae bacterium | reverse complement strand
TCGTCTTTTTACAGCAGATTCGTTTTGGAGACAACTTGAAGGTATCCATCGATGTACCAAAGGATTCCTCCAAGATGATTGCGCCTTTAGCTTTACAGATGCTGATCGAAAATGCCATTAAGCACAACGTGATCTCTGCTCAATCTCCATTGGATATTCAGGTCAAGGAAAATGGCCAGTATTATGTAGTGAGTAATACGCTCCAGCCGAAAACAGTAATGGGAGAAAGCCTAGGGCTGGGCTTAGAAAACATACGAAAGCGCTACGGATTTTTAACTAACCGAGCGGTAGAAGTCCTACAAGAACAAGGACAATTTATCGTCAAACTTCCCATAATCGAAGTCGCATGAAGATCCTCATCATTGAAGATGAACCCTTTGCCGCCGACCACCTAGAAATTCTAACCCAGCAATTAAGGCCCAATTGGGAGGTTTTAGCCAAATTGCCCACCATACAGGAGACGGTCTCATGGCTAAATACGAGGCAGACCTATGATGTTATCTTTACAGATATACAATTGGCGGATGGTATCTGTTTTGAGATTTTTCAGCAAGTGCAGATTGATCGACCGATCATCTTTACCACGGCTTACGATCAATATGCCATCAAGGCCTTTAAGCTAAATAGTATTGACTATCTCTTGAAGCCCATCGATAAGCCTTCTCTAACCTCAGCTTTTGAAAAATTAGAGAAGCTACAGGCTTCCGCGGCTCCTACGCAACCTCAGGGTTTTTCAACGGAACAATTACAACAACTCTTGCAATCCCTACAACCCTCCTACAAGCAACGGTTTGCCATCAAGATTGGTGATAATATTCGCTTGGTGCCAACGGAGGAAATTCTTTTCTTTCAAAGCCAACACAAGATGACCTACCTAACCACCGAGGCAGGTAAACGATACCCGGTCCAATATACTCTGGCAGAATTGGAAGGTTTGGTAGATCAAAAGCAATTCTTCCGAATCAATCGGGGCGTCTTATTGCGAGATCGAGCCATCAAAGGCGTAGCCATGATTAGCAATAGCCGACTGAAGGTGAAGGTTCCTTTTGTGGAGGAAGATTTTGTGGTAAGCCGTGAACGTTGCCAAGATTTTAAGGAATGGTTGGATCGGTAGGTAAAAGCAAAAACCGCTTTAAACTATGAGTACTTCGCTTTCCGCTTTTGCTCTTGAATACTTTTATACAATTTCCCCTGCTCTCGATCCTTCTTTCTACGTTCTTGAAGACTCGACTCGAAATGCTCACGCTCGCGTTCCATCTTTTGAAAATTGTGGTAGGCAGCCTCCTCTATCTCTCCGCTTTCCACTGCCGCAATGATAGCGCATCCTTTTTCATGCAAATGCGTGCAATCCTTGTATCGACAATGGGCGGCGTATCCAAGCAAGGTGTCAAAGGTGGCTTCCAAACCTGCTGAGGTATCCGTAATTCCAACCTCACGCATGCCGGGATTATCAATCAATATTCCTCCACCTTCTAAAACGATCAGCTCGCGATGACTAGTGGTATGCTTTCCTTTATTAACACTGTCACTAATGGCACCCGTCTTCATCTTTTCTTCACCAGACAAATGATTCAGAAGCGTGGACTTACCAACGCCCGATGAACCTAATAAGCAATAGGTCCTGCCTTTCTCGATAAGGGCTTGAACAGCCGAATAACCATTCAATTGTTGATTGCTAACCGTAATGATCGGGGTATTTCCTAAGCGTTTTGTGATTTGCGTTATCAAGTCCTGTAGATCGGAATGTTGTACTAGATCTATTTTGCTTAAAACGATGATGGGCTCCACCTTGGAAGCATGGCAGATGGTCAAATACCGTTCTAGTCGGTTGATGTTAAAGTCTCTATTCACGGCTTGTACGATGAGTCCGACATCGATATTGGTAGCAATGATCTGTACCTGCCCTGATTTCCCTACGGCCTTTCTTTCAATGCTGGAATGTCGAGGATAAATCTCGTGAATGAGTGCCTTGCCTTCATCATATTCAGAGAAGGCCACCCAATCTCCCACCGCTGGGAAGTCATGTCTACTTTCAGCGGTAAACCGTAGCTTCCCAATTAGCTCCGAATCATACTCTTTTTCCGGGGTTTTGATGGTATAGCGCTCTCGATGTTCCGCAATAACTCTGCCTACTTCAAAAGCCATTAGGTTTTCTGTTTGGCGATGTGCTTGGAGGGATTTGCTATAGCCTAGATCTTCGTAGGTCATAATTGGTTGATTTTGATGGGGGCAGCCGCTTTTACGCTATATACGGTTCAATATCCATGTTTTCGTTTGTAGACTCAAAGCAAAGGGCGTGAGTTGAGCCATTTGTAGCGTGAAAGAGGCAGGCGTTGAAGGCAGTTGACGTACTGGATTAAATGGAGCTGTAGTAGGTTGACAAAGATACTCCTGTTTCTCTGTTGTACCCTTTGCGACGAAGCTTCTTCAAAATAGCCTAAGGCTATCCCGCCTGGCCCGAAAGGGGCCGAATTTCTGCCTCACCTCAAAATTCACTACCCAAAAACTACTTGATTAACATTGTCATACTACTTATTCTCTTGTCCATCATCCCTTTCTTCGTCTCCATACCTTGTTGAGAGGCTTCACACAACTCTTCTCTCTAGCAATACAATAATTGCCTAGCTTTTGGTTCCCTAAAGGTGTCTTTATGTGATTTGGAAGGCTGGACCCGCATGGCTATAGCGGGATAGGAATTGATCAGAAGACCAAGGCTAGGGCGTTGATCTCCCCGAAAGATACCATAGCACGACAGAGAGACCTATGGTCTCCCTGTAACTATATATTATACTTCAATAACGATTTGTGGCGCCTGATCTTAGGCACCCAGCATTTGACGTGCTTCCGCGATGGCATCTCCTAGGCCTCCAGCATTTTTTCCACCAGCCGTGGCATAGAAAGGCTGTCCGCCACCACCACCTTGGATATGCTTGGCCAATTGGCGGACCATATTCCCGGCGTGAAGATCTCCTTGTCCAGCAATCTCTTTGCTGATCATGATGGTCAACATCGCTTTGCCTTTCACCTCAGCTCCAAGAACAATCACGGCCTTATCCATCTCCTTCTCCAATTGGAAAGCTAAAGTTTTGATGGCATTGGCATCATCCAAAGGAATCTTAGCTCCCAGGAATTGAACCCCGTCGAGCTTCTCCACTTTACCGGTAAGTTGATCTTTGAGGGCTCCTGCTTGTTCGTTGCGAAGTTTTTCTAACTCCTTTTTCAATTGCTTATTTTCCTCCTGGAGGGCCTCTACATGTTTAGCTGTATTCGGTGCATTTTTGAACAGGGAACGGATTTGGTCTAATTCTTCCAGTTGGGCTTTCACATACTCTTGAGCTGTTTCCGCTGTAACTGCTTCGATCCGGCGAATACCTGCGGCAACCCCCGTTTCTGAAACGATCTTAAACAGTCCAATATTCCCGGTGGCTGGCACGTGAGTACCTCCTCAAAGTTCCCTAGAGTAGTTGGCGTCGAAGGTGATCATTCGAACTAGGTCTCCATATTTTTCACCGAAAAGCATGGTAGCTCCTGCAGCTTTAGCTTCATCAATGGGCATGGTTCTATCCTCTTCGAGGGCTATATTTTCGCGCACCTTTTGGTTGACGATCTCTTCAATTTCCTGCAACTCTTCGGCACCAACTGGTTGGAAGTGAGAAAAGTCAAAGCGTAGACGCTTGTGGTCTACATTTTGCCCTTTTTGTAGGGCATGACCACCTAGGACCTGATGAAGGGCAGCATGCATCAAGTGTGTTGCCGTATGGTTATTTTCCGTGGCATGGCGCGTCTTGGCATCTACGAAACCTTTCACTTCGGCAGTCATATCAGCAGGAAGGCGGTTGACAATATGTACGGTCAACTCATTTTCCTTTTTGGTGTCAATTACACTTACTTTTTCCTCGCCGATCCAAAGCGCACCCTTATCACCTACCTGTCCACCACTCTCGCCGTAGAAAGGTGTTTGACTGAGGACCAATTGGAATTGATCCTTCTTCTTAACCTTGACGGTACGATACTTCAAGACCTTGGCATCCTTTAGCTCAAGGGTGTCGTATCCAACGAACTCAACTTCTTCACCATCATTAATGATTTGCCAATCTCCCACCTCTTTCTGGGCATCAGCTCTAGATCTCGCCTTTTGTTCTGCTAAGGCAGCTTCAAAGCCTTTGTCATCCACGGTATAACCTTTTTCCGTAGCGATCAAACGAGTCAAATCAATGGGGAACCCGTAGGTGTCGTACAATTCAAAAGCGTCAGCCCCTTTGATCTGGTTGTCCTCCACACTAAGGCTTTCAAAACGACGTAGGCCATTCTCCAAGGTGTTGAGAAAAGCGATTTCTTCCCCTTCAATTACCTTGGCTACTTGCTCGCGCTGCAAGTCCAACTCGGGAAATACCTGAGCAAACTCATCCGATAGCATGGGAATAAGCGTATGCAAGAAAGGATCTTTGATATCCAAAAAGGAATAGTAGTACCGCACTGCACGTCGAAGAATCCGGCGTATCACATAACCCGCTCCGGTGTTGCCAGGTATTTGACCATCGGCAATAGCAAAAGCTACGGCTCGGATATGATCAGATACCACCCGCATGGCGATATCTACTTTGTTTTTGGGATCATAACTATGGGTGTACGTTTTTCCGGATTGCTTTTCGATATATTTTATGAAAGGCGAAAAGATATCTGTATCGTAGGTAGCTGTCTTGCCTTGTAAGATCATACAGAGCCTTTCAAAGCCCATACCGGTATCAACATGCTGCTCCGGAAGTTCTTCTAAGGAACGATCAGCCTTGCGATTGAACTGAATGAATACGTTATTCCAGATTTCAACTACCATGGGATCATCCATATTCACTAGCTCAGCACCAGATTTACTTTTTCTTTCCTCATCTGAGCGCATATCGATATGGATCTCAGAACAAGGCCCACAAGGCCCAGTTTCTCCCATCTCCCAGAAATTATCCTTTCTATCAAAGTAGAGGATATGGTCTTCGGGAAGGTATTTCTTCCATATTTCTTTTGCCTCTTCGTCTGCTGGCAAACCATCTGCATCATCTCCGCCAAATACGGTGGCATAGATACGATCCTTTGGCAACTTATACACCTCCGTAAGTAACTCCCAGGACCAGCCGATCGCTTCCTCTTTGAAGTAATCCCCAATCGACCAATTGCCCAACATCTCAAACATGGTATGGTGGGTCCCGTCGAGTCCTACCTCCTCCAGGTCGTTGTGCTTCCCTGAAACACGAAGACACTTCTGAGTATCCGCAATTCTTCTGGCGTCAGGCACTTGATTACCGAGGAATAAATCCTTGAATTGGTTCATCCCGGCATTGGTAAACATCAAAGTAGGATCATCTTTGTTTACAATCGGTGCCGATGGAACAATCTTATGTTGTTTAGATCGAAAAAAATCTAAAAACTGCGCTCTAATTTCCTGTGCTGTCATCATTACGGATACACATATTTTTGAGTGAACCGCGAAGATAAGTTTTGCCTTGCAATAAAGCAATAATTGAGGCTTTTCGAGCGCTGAGGCATGCTGAGCAAATAACTATACATTTTTGGCTTAGCCTTTGTGCTGTTGCCCGCGTTTTTTGCCTGGCCAGCCACAAAAAAGTGTAACCCAAAATTTGTCCATTTATTTTGTCACCATTCTTTACACAAAACAGAAGAGGAGGTCGGACTAGTGCGGGAAAAGGAAGATAAAGGAAAGAAGGGTTTCCGCTTGCGAAACAAGAAAAAATCGCAAGCGGAAGGTAGGGATATCGAGGGCAATGATGCTACTGTCTCACGAATTCTACTCGGCGGTTTGAGGCTTTACCGGACTCTGACTTATTGCTTGAGATGGGGTGATCTTCTCCAAAGCCCTTGGCGCTTAAACGAGAAGGATCAATTTTGAGACTTACCAAGGCATCTCGTACGGCTATGGCTCGGACATTTGATAGTTTCTGGTTGTAGCTGCTGGAGCCAGATGAATCCGTATGACCTTCGACACTAAGTCTTACATCTGGATGTTCCTGCATCATTTTGGCAATCGAACGGATAATAGCCATGGAAGAGGAGCGGATGGTGGCGTTGTCGTAATCGAAATGAATATCGTTCGTGATGATCTTGCCATCTTTCATTAAGATATCATAAAGGGGCATCCCGGCCTTGGCGATTGGAATAGCCTCTTTGACGGAAGGGGCTTCCTTGTCGATGAAACTTAGACCGATCAGACAGATCGCCAGGAGAGCCAGGCAAATGGCTAGCCATTTTTGATTTTTCATTTTACGATGTTTTTGTTGTGCCTGATCAAACAGCTTTGAGAAGTCAGGTGCCTGTTCTTGTTCAGCACTGCGCTGCTCATGATACAATTGCTGGATGATCGTATTAAATGGATTTGTCTTTTTCATAGAAGCTTCTGTTTCAGCAATTCTTGTTTATCTAGGAGTTGCCGCAAACGGCTCTTACCCCGTTCATAGTGTGTACGGGCGGTACCTAGTTGTATGTCCATTACTTCTGCTGCTTCTTTAATGCTGCAAGCTTGGTAGAAGACTAGGTGAAGAATCTGCCTTTGTTGAGGCGACAGTTCGTCTAAAGCCTTTCGGAAAATGGGTTGGAGTTGCTCGGGGCTTACTGTCTCTATAGTCGGGTGATTTGTTGTGAAACTGCTACTAGTTAGATGCTCAACTTGTACTATTTTACGCTTTGCTTTGGCCTTGATATGATCGATGGCTGTGTATCGGATGATGGCGAATAGCCAAGTTTTGAAACTAGCTTGGCCTTTAAATGCCTTGATTTTTCGCAGAACTTTTAGGTAGGAATCTTGTAGTACTTCTTCCGCCATATGCCGATCACCAGCACAACAACGAATTGCCCAAGCATAGCTATCGCTATGTAATTCAGCTAGTTTGCTTTGCAATTCCTTGGGTTGCACCATAAGTATCAGTCATTTTATCAATTTAGTCTATCAAACTCCAAGCCTATAGGACATAAGGGGTGAAATTTCTTTGAATTTTTTGTCACTTAATGATTATCAAGCCGTACAAAGGGTAGAGAAGGCCTAAGGATGGAGGCCAAATGTTGTGAAAACGTTAAATTTTTCTTAATTAACACAAATCTCAGAGAAATAAATCCATCTTTGTGCGCTCCCTATGAAAAAAATACGTTAGAGTTAAAGACAAATATGTATTAAAGCGATTTGTCCTCCCTAATCCCTCTATTGAACTATCCAATTTGCCGAAAATGTCCCAACCAAGGACATATCTAGTACGATGAAACTACCCTCAAGAGAGGCATAACTAACCCTAGTAAGTACAGTACACTTTACCATTCACTTTATACGGATAAAGACGAAAATCATTTCCCCATCATTCAGGTGTCAAATAGTCGTCCAAAAGTGGTCACTTTTGCCTGTTGGGGATGGAATATAGCTTTAATTAGAAACCGATTGGTAGGTAAAAAAGCCAAATTCTGGCATTTTTTGACCTTATTTTGATGATGTTTTGTGTTGAAATTCAGCTTTTGGTGATGTTTTAGTCTAAATTATGGCGAAAAATTTTTTTTATCTGAGGGCTGAAACTATATTTGATCTAGCCATCTGAAAGTAAAACACTCCAAAGAGAGATTTGAAAACTAGGCATTCAGTTCCAGTTCGTTTTTGAATTGGTTTAGCTTCTGCGGGAGCGCTGCATGTTTTACTTTTTGGCTTACATTAAACACTCATGAGAAAAGAAAAATTTGTTTACAACACTCAGACTTTACAGTATGAGGAGGTTGTAGAACCACTGAGTATTAAACTTCTTCGGATTTTTGGGTTTACTTGCGCTGCGCTTTTTACTGGATTTTTGTTTATGCTTTTTGCGCACCGCTTCTTTCCCTCTCCTAACGAAAGAGCTCTCTTGAATGAGAACGATAAGCTACGCTCTGAGATAGAAAAGATGGGTACTGAGGTTGAGCAGATGAGCGAAGCTTTAGGGAATATTCAAGAAAGAGATGCCTACGCACACCGCGTAGTTTTCGAAATGGATCCTATTGACGAGAACGTTTGGAATGGTGGTATTGGTGGCCACGATCGTTACAAAGAGTACCGACAATTGAAGTACTCTGGCGAAACGCTGGCCAAAATTAAAGAAAAGAGTGATCGACTGCGTCGCCAAATGGTGCTACAGTCCAACTCTTTAGACACCATTCTAATGGCAGCTAGTAACAAGGAGGACATGTTGGCAGCTATTCCAGCTATCAAGCCTGTTCGTTCTGACAAGCTAGCCAGAAAAGTTCGTCTTCTTTCGGGTTTTGGATATCGAATTCACCCCATTTATAAGGTGAAAAGAATGCATGCCGGCATTGATTTTACTGCTCCTAGAGGTACGCCGATTCAGGCTACGGGTAAAGGACGCATCGTTAAAGCTGGCAGAGGTTCTGGTTACGGTCTACGCGTAATCATCGACCATGGCTACGGTTACAAAACCCTTTACGCTCACATGGATCGCATCGATGTGAAAGTAGGAGAAGAAGTTAATAGAGGTCAGAAGATCGGAATTGTAGGAAGTACGGGAGCTTCTACGGCGCCACACTGCCACTACGAGGTACATCACAAAGGGACGAAGGTGAATCCGATCCAGTTTGTAACAGATGGTCTTACACCAGAAGAGTACGCAGAATTGGTTAAGTTGTCAGAAACTGTTAATCAATCTCTACACTAGAAAAAATTACTAATACAAAAAGAATATGATCAACAGATCAAGATGGAAAGGCTTCCCTTTGGGAAGTCTTTTCTTCATTATGGTATTGGGTCTACCTTTACATGGCCTGAAAAGTCAAACCTATAAAATAATTGGAGTGGGGGATATGATGCTAGGTACCAACTACCCCTCAAAATCTTATCTTCCTGCCAATGGGGGCAAGGAGCTGTTAGCAGACGTCACTTCTATCTTAAAGTCGGCAGATCTCACCTTTGGCAATCTTGAAGGGACCATACTCAACGAAGGAGGAACGGTGAAGCGGTGCAGTAACCCAAGTCTATGCTATGCTTTCCGTTCGCCGGAGAGCTACGTGAATCATTTTGCAAATGCAGGCTTTGATGTAGTAAGTTTAGCCAATAATCATTCCGGTGATTTTGGTCCCTCAGGGCGTAAGCGCACCAAGGAGGTCCTGGACGAGGTAGGAATTGCCTACGCAGGATTGGCAGGTACTGATGAGACAGCAGTTTTCGAAAAGAATGGCCTCACTTATGGTTTTTGTGCCTTTGCTCCGAATCGAGGTACCTGCGATATTCGCAATCTAGCTAGAGCAAAAGAGATCGTAGCCTCATTAGAGCAAAAAGTCGATATCGTGATCGTATCCTTCCACGGAGGGGCAGAAGGCGCTAAGCATCGCCATGTTCCTAAGCGCACCGAAACCTATTATGGGGAGAATCGCGGGAATGTGCACGCCTTTGCACATGCGGTGATCGATGCCGGGGCAGATATTGTCTTTGGGCATGGGCCACATGTTACGCGTGGTGTAGAGTTGTACAAAGATAGGTTCATCACGTATAGTCTCGGTAACTTTTGTACCTACGGCCGCTTCAATTTGAGAGGTTCCGCTGGGGTCGCACCTATTGTTGAGTTAGAGGTAGATAAAGATGGACGCTTTCTTAGCGGTCAACTGATTCCAATCTATCAGATGAAAACGCATGGACCAAAGATTGATAAGCAGAATAGAGCCATCAATGAAGTGATAGAGTTAACGAATGCAGATTTTCCTAACTCGCCTTTGTCCATTGCGAAGGATGGCAAAATGACAAAAAAGTAATAGGACCTACCTTCTCCTTTTTGGGCAGCTGTAGGGCCCAAAAAGGAGAACTTATCTTTCAAAACTACCCCCTCCAAACTCAGTTTTAATCAGATGTCTTTTGGCGAACATCCAGTTGAAGTCTAATCCTTATATTGAGACATTATTGAATCGATTAAAACTGAGTATTCATGCACGACTTCTCGCAACTAGTAGCCCCGGTAAAATTATTGGAGTGGTCAACCCTAGAAGACCGAAAGCCCACCTACGCGCTCGTTGAAAATACGGACCTGGTTATCGTACGATATGGTGATGATGTTTCTGTTATGTACGGACGTTGTTTACATCGTGGTGCCTTACTCTCAGATGGGCATGTAGATGCTAATGACAATCTAATTTGTGGGGTACATCAATGGGATTACCGAATTGATTCAGGGGTGAGTGAGTATAATAATTCCGAATTCTTACAGAAATTCAAAGCTGCGATTTCAGCAGGATGGTTGTACGTGGATAAAGCAGATGTTGTGGCGTTTGAGGAGATACATCCACAGCGATTTCGAAGAGAAGAATACCAGAGTACTTATCAAGATACGCACCCTGAACCTACCGAACCTTACACCTTATACATAAAGGAGTTGGCTAAGAATGGCCTCAAAAACTATGGACATCACGGACCATCGGCTTCGATGGGAGTGGACAGGACCACTTTACCCAAATGGGGTGATATTCAGTTTTTACCTGCTCAATTGGCGAAAAGACCCCTCTTAGACCATGAAGAGGTGGAGACGGATGTGGTCATTGGGCCTCGTGCCAATAAGCCTTTGCGACTTGAAATCCCGCTTTTTGTATCAGATATGTCTTTCGGTTCTTTGTCACGAGAAGCAAAGATTGCTTTGGCGAAAGGGGCAGATATGGCTGGTACGGGCATTTGTTCAGGAGAGGGTGGAATGTTGCCAGAAGAGCAGGCCAATAATGAACGCTACTTTTACGAGCTAGCCAGCGGTAAATTTGGCTTCAGCTATGATAAATTGAAGAAGGTACAAGCTTTTCATTTTAAGGGAGGGCAAGGTGCGAAAACGGGTACGGGAGGGCACCTCCCTGGGCATAAGGTGACGGAAGAAATTGCTAGTGTTAGAGGCCTGGAAGTAGGCCAAACCGCTATTTCGCCGGCAGCTTTCCCCGACTTAAAGACCGTAGCAGATTTTGAAGAAATCGCTAAAGAAGTACGGCTAATCACTGGGGGGATTCCGGTTGGATTTAAGATTGCGGCGAGTAGAATTGAAGCTGATATTGACTTCGCTTTAGCGGTAGGTGCAGACTATATCATTCTGGATGGTCGAGGTGGTGGAACTGGCTCAGCGCCAACGGTTTTAAGAAACAACATCAATGTTCCTACCATTCCTGCCCTAGCCAGAGCCCGACGTCATATGGATAAAATCGGAGCCAAAGATATCAGTCTCGTAATTACGGGTGGTTTGCGAGTAGCTGAAGACTTCGCCAAAGCGATGATGATGGGGGCCGATGCGATTGCGATTGCTAATTCAGCTATACAAGCCGTTGGGTGTATCGGTATGCGTGCCTGCGGAACCAATAACTGCCCAGTCGGCGTAGCCACGCAAAAGCCACACCTCCGAGCGCGTTTGAAGATTGAAGAATCGGCCACTCAGTTGTATAATTTCCTTACAGCCACCAACGACTTAATTAAGGTGATTGCCCGTTCTTGCGGTCACGCTCATATTAAGGATTTTAACTTTGAAGACCTTAGTACCTATGACTATGACATGCATCGCCTCACCGGTATACCTTATGCTGGCATGATGGGGAGATAGTACTAGTTTCTATGTCACAGATATTGGAAAACAATCAATTTAATAAAAAATAGATATGTAGCTTTGTCATTCAAAAGCTCCCCCCTGTGAATTATAGAACAACCCTTTACCTATTTTTAGGCACTTTAGTGCTGGGAATTTTCATTTCCCAGTTTGTGACCTATCAGTCGGTGCAAAATAGCTTGGCAGACTCCCGCATCATTAATGTTGCCGGGAGTCAGCGTATGTATAGCCAAAAGATTGCTAAGACTGCACTCCTGCTAATTGAAGACCCAGAGAATACTTCTATTCGAGGAGATCTAGAAACAGCCCTAGAAAAGTTGGAAGCACAGCATTGGGCTCTCCAGCACGGCAGTCCGGATTTAGGGCTAGATGAAGATCGAAGTAATAGCGGTACAACACAATCCTTGTTTGATTCTATGCAAGGTTCCTATCTGGGCCTTACCTCTGCTGCCCACGATTTACTGGATGCTCCGGACCCTTCTCAGGTGCCTCAGCAACTGCATACTATTATTTCGAATGAGCAGAAGTTCCTACCCTTAATGGATACTATTGTAGGCAACTATGAAAAGGAAGCTCAGATTCGGATCGAGAAGCTACAGGAAATGGGTTTATTGATTGCTTCTTTCCTAATCATGTTGACAGTCGTTTGTTTGTTTCTACTGATCCAGCCATTACTCCAACGTTTTCACCACAAGAACTCAAAACTCAGTAAGGTTAACGAGGATCTGATACGTCAAAAAAATCAACTAGTGATTGAGACAGGGGAGATAAAGGAAGAAATAGAATACCTCACCATAGCCAAACAAAAAGCAGAAGAAGCCACACTGGCCAAATCAAATTTCCTGTCGAATATGAGTCATGAAATCCGCACGCCTATGAATGCAGTGATTGGCATGACTCATATCTTGAAGGAAGAAAATCCCAGGGAAGATCAGCGAGAGCACTTGGATACCATTATGTTTTCTGCGGAGAACCTATTAGTGATTATCAATGATATCCTGGATTACAGCAAAATGGAAGCGGGTAGAATGGTGATTGAACGCACCAATTTTGATATCAGAGAAGTTATCAATAATATTTATAAAACACTGTCTCCCAAAGCCAAGGACAAACAATTACTGTTCCAATTGGATATGGAAGAGGATATTCCTCGTTACCTCATCGGAGATCCTACCCGCCTGACACAAGTCCTGATTAACCTCATCAATAACGCCATTAAATTCACGGAGGAAGGTAAAATCACTTTGACCATTCGTTTGCATGGTAAAACCAAAAAGGGCGAGGCCAAGGTTCAATTTGAAGTTAAGGATACTGGAATTGGCGTTCCAAAAGAGAAACACAAGGCCATATTTGAAAGCTTCTCGCAGGCCGATGAACATACCACTCGTATGTTTGGAGGTACGGGCTTGGGGCTGGCAATTACCAAGCGACTGGTAGGGTTACAAGGGGGCGTAATCAAGCTGCAAAGTGAACTGGGAAAGGGTTCAATCTTTTCTTTCTTTCTAACTTATCCGCTAGGTGAAGCCCCACAGGAAACGCTGGTAGAAACTAAGAATGTGCTGAAGGAGAAAGGTATTGAAGGCGTGAAGCGAATATTGATTGTAGAGGACAATGTATTCAATGTTAAGGTAGTGAAGCGTATCCTAAAATTCTGGGATATGGAAATCGATATTGCGGGTGACGGTTACGAAGCCTTGGAGAAAGTACGAGAGAAGGACTATAATATCGTTCTAATGGATCTGCAAATGCCACGTATGGACGGCTATGAAGCGACTGCCACCATTCGCAGTTGGGAGGAAAACAAATATCAATCGCTCCCAATTATCGCTCTATCCGCTTCGGCTTTGGCGGATTTCCGGCAAAGAGCCTTTGACGTAGGCATGAACGATTTTCTCACCAAACCCTTTAAACCCAAGGACCTTTACCAGACCATCGAGCGTCATGCCATTCAACTGCGTGCCTAAGCGGGATTGCGGGAGTACATTGGGCTTAGCCTATCTAAAGCGTCTTGACCAAACGAGCTGCCGCCGCAATGTTGGTAGCTAAAGGAATGTTATGCACATCGCATAGGCGCATCAACATATTCACATCTACTTCATGTGGGTGTTTTCCCAAAGGGTCGCGGAAGAAGATCACCATATCTACCAGCCCTTCTACTAGCCGACTGGCGATTTGTGCATCACCACCATAAGGGCCGCTTAGCATCCTTTCCACATCCAGTCCGGCTCGTTCCACATGTGAGCCGGTGGTACCCGTCGCTATCAGTTTAATATTCTTGTTCCGAAAGATGTCAATATGGTCCTTTATGAAGCCTACCATATCGGCTTTTTTCCCATCGTGTGCAATGATCGCTATGGTCATAGTTGGAGCAATTGAAAGAGCTGATCTCTATTCTCAAATGGTGTGAAAAGGCTATGTGCTTACCCATTCGTGAGCATAAAGACTAATCTTAAGAAAGTTTTAAAAAGCTAGAAATTACTTACTATTCTGGGCTAAAGCTATAACTTCGACCCGAAGTTTACTATTTCTGTAATTAAAAACAAGCTATAATGAAAAAACTGTTCTTAAGCTTATTTGTATTGGCATGTTTAGCTGGACAAGCTTTTGGTCAGATTCAAACTCCCCAACCAAGCCCTACATCTGAGATCAAGCAAACCGTTGGCCTTACTGAGGTGCACATTGTTTATTCTCGCCCTAGCATGAAAGGACGGACCATCTTCTCTGACGCTGGACTGGTTCCTTTTGGTGATGTATGGCGTTTTGGTGCGAATCAGGCGACTAAGATTTCTTTCGGCGATGACGTGACAGTAGGAGGTAAGGCAGTAAAAGGCGGGGCGTATGCCGTGCTTGCTAAGCCAACTGCTAAAAGCTGGGAAATTATGTTCTTTCCATATGAAGGCGGAAACTGGGGAAGCTACCAAGAAAAAACACCTGCTGCTGTTGTGAAGGTTGATGCGCAAGAATTGCCTTTTGCAGTGGAATCATTCACTATGATGTTAGGAGATTTGAAATCCAATTCAGCCAACCTTTATGCCATGTGGGAGAAGACTATGATCGCTATCCCTGTGGAAGCTGAGGTGGACGCTAAAGTAATGGCTAATATCGATCGTGTATTGGCTGGACCATCACAAAACGACTACTTCAATGCAGCTACTTATTATCATGAAGCAGGTAAGGACCTGAGCAAAGCACTAGAGATGGTGCAGAAGGCTACCAAGGTGGAAAACCCACGATTTTGGCAAGTGCGTCGTGAGGCGCTAATTCTTGCCGATCTAGGAAAAACTACCGAAGCTATCGAAGCTGCGAAAAAGTCTAAGGAACTAGCTGAAAAGGCAGGTAACAAAGACTACGTCCGCATGAATGACAAGTCAATTAAAGAATGGACTGCTAAGAAATAATCTTAGTTCATACTTTGAGCTAAATCATACGATAAATCTAGTTTTTGACGGTGCCTTGGCATTCAATTAAATGCCAAGGCACTATTTTTAGAAGTGCTAAACTACTTGACAATTTGTCTAGAATACGCTATCTTGTTTTTCTAAATACCCAGTAATTATTAGACTAAACCTACTGAAATTCGGTTAGTTACAAAATAAAGTTTAACTCATATTTTAGTTTTAATCTATGTGTTTCTCGCTTGTTTTCTGACCTTTAAGTAGGAGTTACCATGAACAAATGAGTTGTAGTATTACCCTATGGCCATTAAACTAAATCTCAATTCCCATGATCATTTTATTCATCCTATTGATCGTGTTACTATTGTTCAAATTTGACGTAGTAAACGAAGCATTCTAAGTGGATTCTGGGAAAATCAATCCAAATCTGCTTTACAAACAAAAAAAGGATTTTACCTAGCCGGTAAAATCCTTTTTCCTTTTCTGCTTGGCAGAAAATCCATTCCGCAGACACTCCCTTCTAAGCTGCTGCTGCTGCCGATCCTTTATCTCCACTCATCCCTTGAATTAGACTGGCAAGGATCATCACTAAAAAGCAACCGATGGGGTTGAACCATAAATAAGACATAGGCAATACCTCTATCTTGTCCAGATACCACAAACTTAGAATACAGGCTTCACCAATTAGAGCCGCAATGAATACTGCTGAGCCCTTCACTTTCTTCAAAAAGAAGGCCACCATAAAGATGCCGAGGATCACGCCGTAAAATAAAGAACCAATTATGTTCACGGCTTGGATCAAGTTCTCAAATAAACTGGCTGTAACTGCAAAAAATAAGGCTATTCCACCCCACATGATCGTTATCCATTTGGAGGCCTGCAAATAATGTTGATCTTCTCGGTCTTTTACCAAGGAGCGCTTATAGATATCAATGACGGTAGTGGTCGCTAGAGCGTTTAGTTCAGATGCGGTAGAAGACATGGCCGCTGAGAATATAACGGCTAACAAGAGCCCAATTAAGCCGATCGGGAGGTAGTTGATAATAAAGGTGATGAACACATAGTCCTTATCATTATTATGAAGATTCATTCCCGAACCCTCTATCAGTTTACCCGCTTCCACGCGCAATGCTTTTTGCTCCTCATGTCGCGCCATTACCTTTTCCTTAGCATCGGCAATTGCTACTTGATCCTCTGTTCGCATGGCATCGACTAAGGCATTGATCTCTTCTTGTTGTGCCGCAAATACTTGATCATGTTGCTGGTCTAAAGCGTCATAAGCAGCATAGTATTCGCTTTGCTCTAACTTGTCAACATTGGCCGCATTAAAATGCAATGGAGGTTTTACAAACAAGAAGAACACAAACACCATTACCCCGACAAAAAGGATTAGGAACTGCATGGGAACCTTCAGAATGCCATTGAATAACAATCCAAGTCTACTTTCTGTCAGAGATTTACCGGATAAGTATCGCTGTACCTGAGATTGATCCGTACCGAAATAGGATAGAAACAAGAATACACCTCCCAATATTCCAGACCATAAATTGTATCGATTGGACAGATCAAAATTAAGATCTACCACATTGAGCTTCTCCATCTTGCCCGCCACCCCTAAGGCCTCTACAAAGGAGATGTTCTCTGGTAGCTTATTAACAATGATAATAGCTGCAATCACCATCCCGGTGAGAATAATGATCATCTGCTGTTTTTGCGTGACACTTACAGCCTTGGTACCACCAGCAACGGTATAGAAGATCACAATGAGCCCTATGGAAAATACGGTTATATTCAATGACCACCCTAAAATCGTGGACAGAATAATCGCAGGAGCATAGATCGTAATACCCGCCGCCAGCCCTCGCTGCACCAGGAATAAAATGGCGGTGAGCGAACGCGTCTTTAGATCAAACCGTCCTTCCAAATACTCGTAGGCCGTATATACCTTGAGGTTATAGTAGATCGGAAGAAAAAACACACAAAGAATCACCATGGCTATGGGGAGACCAAAATAAAATTGAGCGAACCCCATCCCGTCGACGTAAGCCTGTCCCGGAGTGGATAGGAAGGTAATAGCACTGGCCTGTGTCGCCATTACAGAAAGACCAATGGTCCACCACTTGAGATCGCGATCACCCAGTAGGTAACTTTGAACATTGTTGATGTTTCGCGTCTTTATAACTCCATATGCTACGATACCTAAGAGAGTACCTAACATGATCGTCCAGTCGAGTAAATGCATTAGTGAAAAGTCATTTCAAAACTACCGTCGCCAGTAATTTGGTGAAGAAATTCAAGCTCAAAGCGGGATCATCGAGGGGATAGGCCAACGCGAGCTAGGAAAAGGCTTTGGAAAATAGGTAAAACAATAAGATGATAATCGTGTGTGAGATCAGTACAAAGGTGTACATCCGCTGCCAGGACGAAAAGATCGGTGGTTTGTCTTCCTTTTCATCATTCGGGTTAAAGGCTGAAGATTCCATTGATAAATTTGATTTTATGATTCTCGAACAGTTCGATGACAGTTTTATCCATCCTATCAATTAAGCCGTAAATCTACAATTCGATTTAGAATTATAAAAGATAATTGCCCACACTGGGATAGAAAAAAAGACTCATTCCCAATAGGTTGTGTAATGTATAGGAGAGACAAGATAATATCCTACTTGTTGTACTATGCTCGTAAACTTCGAACCGAAGTGGCTCATCAGAGGGTCCGCAAGCGCACTAATTTGAGGAGTAAGTTACTTGCAGACATTGTCAAAGTGTGGCTCCTTTGATGGCATCAAAAATAGAAATGGTATCTGGATATCTCTTTCACTGGTAGGTATTTAACCTGCTCTTAACTTTTAAGCCGTGCTCTGCCAGCGGGGCTCGGGAGTTTGATTAC
>JAHQWA010000015.1 GCA_019634045.1 Saprospiraceae bacterium | reverse complement strand
CCCCCTGCCTAGCCAATACCTTCTTTCTTTCAGCGGCTGTTTTGCAAGCTGTCCTTGGCCAGCCACACTCATTTATTACAATTTTCGCCAATAGTGATGCTAAATTAACGGCTTTACGCTTTTATTAAACTTTACACGTTAATTTAGTGTATAATACCTTTAGTAGTTCACCCCTATTCAGAAAAGATATATATGCTGAAAACAAGGGTGAATCTTTTGAACTGATTTGTTATTAGCGGAAGAGTAAGCACTGATCGCCAACAGGTGGTCATCTCAAAATAATAGCCATTATGAAAGCTGCGCTTGAAAGAATAGAGCCGGGATTTGGGAGTTCATTTTTACTACGAAAGTTTGAAAGTGGATTAACCTGCAATGTACCCATGTGGCATTTCCATCCGGAGTACGAAATCGTATACATTTCTGGTGGAAAAGGGAAACGCCATATTGGCAATCATTTCTCCTTCTACGAAGATGGAGACCTTATCTTCTTAGGCCCTAACCTACCACACCTAGGTTTTACGGAAGAACTACCAGAAAAGCATGTGGAAATTGTGGTCCAGATGAAGGAGGAGTTCCTTGGTTCTGATTTTTTACAAATCCCTGAGATGTTTGCCATCAAACAAATGTTTGAACGGGCAAAACTGGGGCTATCCTTTCAAGGGAAAATAAAGAAAGAGGTGGGTGAACAACTCATTCAGATGGCCGAGATGTCTGCTTTTGATCGCCTAATTCATCTCTTGAAGGTGTTGCAACAATTAGCGGAGGCTGAAGAGTACAATATCCTCAACGCAGATAGTTTCCCAGTAGAAGTGAATGCACAAGATCAAGATCGGATGAAAAAGATCTACGAGTACGTGCAGGGGAACTTCCAAGGGAGCATACAGCTAGAGACTATTGCCCGCGAGATCAATATGACGATTCCTGCCTTTTGCCGGTATTTTAAAAAGTTGACGCAAAAAACCTTCATACAATTTGCCAATGAATACCGAGTGGCCCATGCCTGTCGATTACTGGCAGAAGATCACCTTAGCATAGCCAATGTAAGCTATGAAAGTGGTTTTAATAACCTTTCCCATTTCAATAAACAATTTCGGGCTGTAACCGGTCTTAGTCCTAGAGACTACCGTAAGAATCGCAAGAAATTGATTAAAGTTGATACCTCCATTGAGCATTTGGAAGCATAATATTATTTAACTTTACATTTAAGTAGTGCGACAATAGATATGCTTGTTTTTCTGTGGCGCCTTTAGCGACCAGAAACTACACAGTCACTATGGTTTCGCTACTTAAGTAGTGTGACAATAGATTCTCCGGCTTTTTGGCTGCGCCTTTGACCGCCATTCTTCGTTGCTCAAAGCCTTATATAGCTTAGGCTTTATGCGGTTTTCGCGCCTCGTCTGGCAGCCAAATACGCGGCCCAAAATTGCCCGATGACTATTGTCACACTACTTGCTAATTGTGGTTGTCCATGAGATAAGTTAAAATGATAGGGCAAAGTCTCCAACGGAGAATACAGTAATCCTAAGATTTTGGATATTGTGCTAAACTTTCTACTATGCATTTAGTTTGCTCATGTGCTGTCACTAGTTGCCATTGCCTCCCCCTAACAATTAATTATAGTAAATCACAACAATAATTTTGCTGTTGCGTACAGTAATGGAAGCGAAATCGTCAGCACTATGACGCGCTTTTAATAGCACACTAAATATCCCTGTACTTTATGAGAATTACGATTATGATCGCCGTTCTCCTGCCTTTAGTAGGATGTGGTTCACAGTCCACCCAAAAAACAGAAAAGTTAGCCGAGATCTTAACAACCACCCGCTGGAAATACGATGGAGAAGCCATGCTCCAGCTTTTAGCCGCCAATAATCAGGATGGAAAGATCGAACAACGCATGAAGCGCAACATTGCGCAAATGGAAGGTGGATATTTTATTTTTAACCCAGATGGTCGATTGCAAATTTTATTGCCGAAGATCAATATTAGAGGAGATTGGTCCGTAAAAGATGGGGTACTGAATATCAAAGTCGATGGCAGTGTAAATGTAGCTCACCCAATACTTAAATATAGTGCTGATCGGGTAGAGTTAGACATAGATGCACAGCGTAGTAGCTTCCCTAGAGTATTTGTGCCCGCACCAATTTAGAGAACCTCAACTTTATTAATCATCTTATAATCAGTTCTTAACGCATACTTTACATGCGGAGGCGATTTTTGTGTTTAATACTAGGAAGCGAGAGTAGATTAAACGCAAAATGCCGATTACCGTATGAAAAGAGAACTGGATATTGTTGTCATTTCTGATGTACACTTAGGGACTTACGGATGCCATGCTAAAGAACTCTGCAATTATCTGAAACAGATCAAGGTACATACCCTAATATTGAACGGTGACTTTATCGATATTTGGCAGTTTAGAAAGCGCTACTTTCCTAAAGAACATATGATGGTACTGCAAAGAATCCTGAAAATGGCTTCTAAGGGTACTAAGGTCTACTATATCACCGGGAATCATGATGATGTCCTGCGTCGATATACTGATTTCTCCTCTGGAAACATCCACTTACGAGACAAATTGGTGCTTCAATTGGGCGGGCGGAAGTATTGGATCTTCCATGGTGATATCTTTGATGCTTCCATCAAACTTTCTCCATACATCGCCAAATTGGGCGGGAAAGGTTATGACCTACTCATCCTACTCAATCGCTTGATCAATAAGGTAAGAGGGGCTTTTGGCAAGCCACACATGTCTTTTGCCAAGAAGGTCAAATATAGCGTAAAAGAAGCAGTAAAGTTTATTGGAAACTTTGAAGAAACAGCCATCAAACTCGCTGCTGAGCAGAAGTATGATTATGTAATTTGTGGTCATATTCACCGGCCTACCATGCGAGTAAACGATGATTTTGGCCATAGCGTAACTTATCTTAATTCTGGTGATTGGGTGGAAAGTTTAACAGCCCTAGAATACCAATGGGGTCGCTGGTCGATCTATGAGTACGATCCGGCAGATTACGAAGAAGTGAGTCCCTTATTACGGGTTCGCGAGGATGAAAAAGAAGAAAATGATGAATTGATTGCCATCACTTTTAATCGTAACAACGTATTGAGAGAATTGTCCCAATCACAACAAAAGGCCAAAAGGTCTTCTGATCCTCCTCAGGGTGGTCCCGCGATGCTAGAGCTTAATGGCTAACAGCCCGCCTAGCTTGTAAAAAGCCTTCTCCCATTCTTTATTATCGGGCTTCCATTTCCCTTTTCTAAAGGCTTTCAAAGCAGACCAGTATAGATTTTGGCTTTTCCAGTAATCAGGATAAAGATTCAATTCCTTTATTTCTTCCATGATTTCAATCAACAAATGCAGCTTATCCAGGGTAACTTCATCCGCTGAATTAATGGATTTCATTTCCTCGTAAATCCTTTCACTTACCACCAGCAATAGAGAGGATTCATCTGTCAGACTAACTTTCCATTTCTTAAACTCTGCTGACAGGTGATGCAATTCAGTTACATTCAAAGAGCCATTGCTAAAGAACTGGTTAAAGTCTCTGTTGATAACAAATTGTACCGCATTATTGAAGGCCGTTGGGATCGGAATCTCACTCTTGGCCATGCTCGTCATCAATTGATAGTTGTCCTGGTAGATATCTCGAAATGACTGTTCCGCATCTTGTAAAGATTGATCCGTAATCTGTTTAAGGATCTTGCGTTTCTCATCTCGGAATAGATGCCAGATCGAATACTTTTCCTCCCCAAAATAGTGCTGCATCGTGCCGATAACTTGCCCCAAATTAGGCGTCAAGAAAGATTTCATTATCTCATCTGACATCTGATCAAATTCCTCCCGGCTCATATCCATCGAGATATTACCGATAATATTCTGCTGACCAAGATATAGTACAGCAAAGGTGAAGAGCTTCTCAGAGAAGGTAATCTTAGATCGAATCTGGGTACGTCCAAGAGCCAAGATAAAGTTACCCGCCCGCTGTTTTTTTAGAACCTCACTGTGGGCTGTATAGTTGAATACATCTAATTCGTCCGAATAAGCCTCAAACAAATATGACGCTGCAAAGTGCATTCCTACCCGAGCTAAATCCACCCTAGCAGGCATTACACTTTCTCGATAACTCACCGCTCCATTTTCATAGACATTACTATGGATCGAGGTCAACTTAGCTAAAAATTCATCATGCAATTCAAAACCTAGCGTTTGGCGAGCATAATAGATGGCTCGGTTGGCATATTGAAGAATCTGATTGGTCTCAATCCCAGAAACCTCATCAAAGAACCAGCCACAACTGGTATACATTAGCATGGCATTACGTTGCATTTCCATCAAGCGACAGAGCTGCGAACGATCTTCCTCTCTAAAGTCTCCTTTGGCATGCTGATCAATAAATTGTTGGACGGACTCTGGACTACGATCCAATAAGACCTGGATATAAGCATTCCTTGCGGCCCAAGGATCCTTAAACAATTTACCGGCCTGCTTTTCAAAAGCAGGTAGTATTTTATCTCTTAACCAGTCTAACGTATCCCTTAGTGGGCCTCTCCAAGATTGATTCCAATCCGGGCGACCTCCCGTACTGCAACCACAGTTGGACCGCCAACGCTCTACACCATGTACACAACTCCATGAACTGTTTTCATGGATCATCACCTCATAAGTTGGCGGGAAAAGTTCTAAATATTGACCATAATTGATCAAGTCTATCCCATCCCATTTTTCAATACTATTGAGGCAATCTGCCAAAGCCATTTCCCCCTTCTTGTGATGGTGTCCATAACTTTCTCCATCGGTAGCAATATGTACAATCTGCGGTTCCTCTCCGAAATCAAAGGAATCCAGCAAGCGATTGGCAAAATGTTTGCCATTATTAAGCAGCCCTTCAAAAGCCACTCCTTGTGCGACCCCACCATGATAAAAGAATAAAGAAATCGTTCGACCGGAGGGTAAGCGGCAGAGGTAAGGCCGGCGTGAATCGATCGCGCCATGATCTAAATAGTGCCAATCCTCTTCTCCAATCTTGCGAAATGCTTTGGCCTGTCGTGGGGCCAAAATGGTGTATTTGATCCCCTGTTCCGCTAATACCTCCAATGTATCGGTATCTGCAGCTGTTTCAGCCAACCACATCCCTTCCGGCATTCGGCCAAATCGGTGTTCAAAGTCCTTGATCCCCCAGATCACCTGCGTTTCTTTATCGCGCTGATTCGCTAGCGGTAAGATCAAGTGCCCATGTACCTGTGCCAATGCAGAACCATGACCACCGTATCGCTTCTGGCTTTTTGCATCGGCTTTTAGAATAGCAGCATAGGTATCTGGGTCAGCAATCTCCATCCAGGACAACAATGTTGGCCCAAAGTTGAAGCTCATCCAGCTATAATTGTTGATGATCTTAACTATTTCATTCCTATCATTCAGGATACGAGCGGCTGTATTAGGAGCATAACACTCAAAGTTAATCCGATCGTTCCAGTCGTGAAAAGGAGCGGCCGAATCCTGTAATTCCACCACTTCCAACCAGGCGTTCTCTCTAGGAGGCTGGTAGAAATGCCCATGAATACAAACGTACTTTTGTATTTTACTCATTCTTGGTGCTTCTTAATAGTGTCAACGCCAGATCTATTTGCGTCTTAAGAAAGGATTGCTTTACCGCTTTCAAAATTTTCTCAGCAAGTAGCTCCAGAACAGGGCTTAAAATACCCTATAATTTGCAAATATAGCTTAGAATGACCTTAGATTTTGGGAAATAAGTGTACATAGTACACAAAGTAGGCAGTTGACCAGAAAAATCCTTGCAGCTTATCTTCAATTTTCTATTCTCTACGAGATTATTACCGTAAAGTTACTTGAGGGTAGGCTTCAACATTCCCATTCCTCTCCCCTAAACTTAGGATACTCCATCATTGTTATACTCTCTGTAGTACAAAGGCGGACACCTGAATGCTTTTTCAAGCTAAGCAGGATATAACACTCTATTTTTTCAGATAAGCGACTATCTTTGTAGGCTTATTACGCGAACAGAAAAGCCTACTTGTTTTTTACAGGCTCCTACTCTTATAACAAGCTGACAGTCAAAACCTAAGCCATAAAACCAAAAAAAACATCCACAACTATATCTAACTACTATAATACTGAGTTATGCGATTTTTTACATGCTTACTGCTTTGCACCTTCCTTTTCACCAGTCAGGGGATCTTTGCGCAAGCACCCAAGAAATGGAAGTCAGCAGATATTCATGAAGCTATTAAGAAATTAAACTTTCTGGGTTCTGCCTTATACGTAGCTGCTCACCCAGATGATGAAAATACTCGACTAATTGCTTATTTGGCCAATGAAGTAAAAGCAACTACCGCTTATTTGTCGCTCACTAGAGGCGATGGAGGTCAAAACCTGATCGGCCCAGAAATTCGGGAGTTGTTGGGACTGATACGGACGCAAGAACTATTAGCAGCGCGACGGGTAGATAAGGGGAACCAAATGTTTTCTCGAGCCAATGATTTTGGATACTCGAAGCATCCCGATGAGACTTTTGCTATTTGGGATAAGGAAAAAGTGCTCGCTGATGTAGTATGGGCCATCCGAAAGTGGCAGCCAGATATCATTGTCAATCGCTTTGATCACCGACGGGCCGGCCGAACACACGGTCATCACACGGCCTCTGCCATGCTTTCGCACGAGGCATTTGACCTGACAGCCGATCCTACCGTTTATCCCGAACAACTCCAATATGTGCAGCCATGGCAGCCTAAGCGATTGTTCTTCAATACGTCCTGGTTTTTCTTCAGAAGCCGAGAAGCCTTTGCCAAGGCAGACAAAAGCAATATGTTAAGTGTAGATGCCGGCGTTTATTATCCGGTACTTGGCAAGTCCAATACTGAAATTGCTGCGGAGAGCCGTAGCATGCACAAATGCCAAGGCTTTGGTTCTTCGGGTTCCCGCGGAACTGAACTGGAATACCTGGAAGTAATTAAGGGCGACAAACCCCAATCAGATTTATTTGAAGGTGTTAATACAAGCTGGACGCGGGTCAAAGGAGGAGCGCCTATTGGTAAGATTCTGGCGCAGGTCGAAGAAGGTTTTGACTTTGACGCGCCAGCTAAAAGTATCCCAGCGCTCGCCAAAGCCTATAAGCTAATCAAGGGTTTACCGGATGGCCACTGGAAGCGAGTCAAGAAAGCTGAAATTGAGCAGGTGATTGAGGCCTGTTTGGGGATGTATGCAGAGGCCAGTGCCACTGCCTACTCTGCTACACCAGGTGAGGCGCTACAATTAAACTTGGAAATCATCAATCGGTCAAATGCCGCTGTTACGCTAAACCACGTTGAATTTCAACCCTTGAAGGAAGATACTACTCTAGCAAAAAACCTAAATAACAATGAGCGGTACACGCTAAAAAGAACAGTTCAACTTCCAGAAAACATCTCTTATACCAACCCATACTGGTTGAATGAAAAAGCTAGCTTGGGCATGTATACGGTTAAGGATCAAAAACTTAGAGGGCTGCCCGAAACGCCTCGCACATTCAGAGTGGTTTTTGACTTGGAAGTAGCCGGTATTCCATTGCGAGTAGAACGCCCCATCGTATTCAAAAGAACAGATCCGGTCAAAGGAGAAGTCTTTAGACCCTTTGAGATCACTCCTCCTGTATATGCCAATTTCGTTGACAAAGTCTTAATTTTTGGAAATAGCGATGCCCCCAAAACGGTATCAGTAGTTCTGAAAGCGGGGAAAGATAGCCTTGCTGGAGTCTTGGAAATTGAACACCAACCAGGATGGAAAGTAGAGCCCGAATCGGTAGATTTTGAGCTAACCCAAAAAGGGGAGGAAAAATTATTCGCCTTCAAGCTTTATCCTCCAAAAGGCCAAAGCGAAGCCTCCATCACTCCTCAGGTCAAAATAGGTAACAAGACGTACAATCAAGAGGCTATTTTCATAGAATATGATCATATTCCTACTCAAACTGTTTTCCGGAAATCTACCGCTCGAGTTGTAAAAATCGACCTGGCTACCGCAGGCCGGAAAGTGGGATATGTTATGGGCGCAGGTGATGAGATCCCGGCTAATTTAGAGCAGATCGGGTATGAAGTGAGCTTATTGGAAGACGGAGATTTTCAGTTGGCTAATCTCCGTAAATATGATGCCATTATCCTAGGAATCCGGGCCTACAATACCGTAGATCGACTCAAGTTCTACCAAAGCAATCTATTGAAGTATGTTGAGGAAGGTGGAAACCTAATTGTTCAGTATAATACCACCAGAAGATTAAAAGTATCGCAGGATAAGATTGCTCCTTATCACTTGAAGATTTCTCGCGATCGAGTAGCGGTTGAAGAAGCTGAGGTTCGCCTATTGCAGCCAGAACATCCCGTTTTGAACTTTCCCAATAAGATTACTGCCAAGGATTTTGACGGATGGGTACAAGAGCGAGGTCTATATTTCCCGAATGAATGGGGAGAGGAGTTCCAAGCTATTTTATCGTCGAATGATCCGGGAGAACCGGCCCGTGATGGCGGTCTTTTGGTCGCCCCGTACGGAGAAGGAAATTACATTTACACTGGCTACTCTTGGTTTAGAGAGCTCCCTGCTGGCGTTCCTGGCGCCTATCGCCTATTTGCCAACTTGATTTCTCTCGGACAAACGGATAAGCCGTAGTGCTGAGAATACAAGTTTAAACAAAACCCAAGGGCTCCAAGGCTGATCCATCGATCTTATAGCCTTGGAGCCTTTTTATATTCCCCTCCTACCCTATCATTCCGCCTTCCTTTTCTAAATTAGCCCATGCTTTTGCCTATAAAAACTAACCTAAAACCACTTTACCTATGAGTTGGATCAAAGAAATTCCTTACGAACAAGCAGTAGGGAGCTTGAAGAAGTTGTATAAACGCGTAAAAGGCCCAGATGATAATATCGACAATATTCTGATGGCCCATAGTCTCCGTCCGCATACGCTGCAAGGCCATATGAGTTTGTACAAGAACGTTTTACACCACAAGGACAACGAACTCCCTAAATGGTACCTGGAAACCCTGGGTGTGTACGTAAGCTTGCTTAATCTGTGTGACTACTGCGTCGATCACCACTATGCGGGCTTACAGCGACTCTTGGGAGAACAAGAGGCTGCCCGCATCCGGGCAGGATTGGAGCAAGCCGACATTCCAAAGGATTTATTGCTTCCCTCTTACGTACTTGGACTTATCTACGCTCGCCAATTGACTCAGTTGAAGGAACCTCTGATAGAGCAGGATGTTCAGGTCTTGCGAGAGGCCGGATTGGATGATGGCCAAATCTTAGAGATTAACCAGGTGGTAAGCTATTTCAATTATGCCAATAGAACCGTCATTGGCCTTGGGGTAACTACGGCGGGCGATATTCTGGGTTTATCTCCGAACGACAATGCCGATGAAAGCAATTGGCAACATCAATAAGCAACCGCAGCTAAGATGGATTAGGTGCAAGTGGAAATAAAGATTAGAAGCCATCTCATCCCCATACCAGCGGTATTAGGGGCTATGTTGTCATATTGGAAATGATGAACAAGCCGTCTTGGAGGCAAATGGGCATGGTTAATAACGATGTTATTGATAAAGCAAATCATGCGATATGAAAACGCTAGTCAGATGAATCACATAGAGTAGGAATACTTCATCATTGAGGAGTTTGATTCATTCGAAACCTGGAAATGTGGCTCTTCTCCCCTCAAGAATTAGATTCGTATCTTGCATGGAATGGTTTTGATATTGTTCACACGTCCGGCAGTTTTGAAGAAGAAGCATTTCATGATGATTCAGAAAAGCAGATATTCTTTGCCAGCTAACCTCCTAAGTTGAGCATCAAGCCATCCTAAAATTCAACACATAATCGGAAAAGATGAAAACGAAAGTCAAATGGTATAACGATCCGCAGATGGTTGGCACCTTATTGCTATTTTGGCCGCCGCTAGGAATTTACGGCGTGTACAGAAGCGAGACGATTGAACCGAAATGGAAAAACGTAACCTATGCTACGTTTGTCCTAGCTATAATTTTATTGGCAACGTGGTACCTCGGCTAATTTATTTTTTTGTTTTACATGCCTTGACCTAGAACCTGAACTGATCGATGAGAACCATAACATTTCTCCTAGCTGTGTTGTCCTTTACCTGGTGTCAAGCACAGCGAAATTATTACGAGGACGATGTGGTCCAAATAGTGAAAAAATGGCATCAAAATGAGGCTCATCATTATTGGCCGCTTAATGTCAAAGCCATGTCTGCTAGACATATTTCTGAACTAAAAAATGTAGAAGCAGCCGTAGCCGATAGCATCATTTTCATGGTCATTAGATTGGGGAAAGCAGTGCCTGATTCTATTAGATTGGATACTGTTGCCCTGGGAAAGTTCAGTAATTTGGAATATCTAGCTATTCTGAATTCGCCCTATGCGCCATTCGATTTTACGGGCCTAAGCAAGCTCAAAACCTTAGTTTTTGATTATGTGTATAATCTCCAGGCTATCCCCGAAACGATTGGCAAACTCTCTGCATTAGAGTACTTGCTCATCATGGGAGCGAATACGATCACCACGCTCCCTGAAGGCATTTTCGACTTACACCAATTAAAAACCCTGAAGATAACCGGATTAAGAGACACGATAGGCACGATTTCAAGCCGCATAGGCAAACTGAAAAATCTTGAGTTTTTAGAAATTGATGGAACGGTGAATCTTCCGGAATCCATCAGTGAGCTACGGAATTTAAGAGAATTTCGGTTGAGAACTAAATATGGAACCAATCGACCGACCAAAGCCCTTTTCAGTTTACCTAAACTAGAATTCTTATCCTACTATGCTTATGAAGCCGCTCATTTAGAGGGAATCGAGCAACTGCAATCCTTACGCGTACTTAATTTAGATTCGAAGTTTATTCCTAATGAACTTGGACAATTGAAGCATTTGGAGGGATTGATGCAATATGGCTACCGAAGATCAACCTACCCCGAGGCCCTAGGACAATTACAAAAGCTACAGGCTCTTCAAATTATCAATAATGATTCCATCGTGCAAGCTCCTAGCTTTATCCCTGAATTGCCGCAGCTTCGATACCTAAACATCACTTCTTGCGATAAGATGAGCACCTTTAGTCCCGCTTTTTCCCAAATGAAGTACCTGGAAGAAGTCGATTTACCCTTCAACGATTTAATTCGGGAAGTACCTGAACCTTTATCGCACCTCAGCGAAAAGGTTAAGATCAGGCACGCCAAACGTAGGCGATGGAGATAAATGCGTAGCTTCTTGTCTTTAAGAAGGGTGGACAATGAAAATACACCGGGGATAAAGGACAGGGCGGCACCAAACGATGAAAAAAATCGGCTGATGGCCTCATTGTGTTACAAAGTACTAGGGCGCTCCAAAAAGGGAATCCCGGACCTGGCCTGGCGGGCGAAGTCCGGGATTCCCTTTTACCCATTGATTGTACCGTGCTTGTTACTAATCATGAAGTAACAGAACTTTCTTATTCACTACTTCCTCTTCGATCCTCAACCGCACCAGATACCCCCCCGAAGGTAAGCGGTTACCACTCCAATCGGTACCATCCCATTGCTGCTGCTGTTCGCCAGCATCCAGCTGGCCGTCGACCAGCTGCTTGACCAACTGTCCCTGTAGGTTGTAGATGGCCAGGCTAACCTCTTGCGCCTGCTCCAAGCTAAATTGAATCCTGGTTTCGTCTACGAAAGGATTAGGGCTTACCTGTATGGCCAACTGAGTATGGAGTGATATAGAAAACATGTTGGCTTCGGCAGTCACAGCAGGGAGATCAGGCGTGCTATAACTACTCGTCTCTCCTTCGATCTCCAATTCACTAAAGACTGCCACTGCTTCCTCATCGCGCACTTCCAAGGTATAGCTGCAGAATCCTTGGTTATCGGAATTATCCATAGCACGCCACTGGATTTGGTAGAACCCTACGGAAAAGAAGCCGCTTTGGTCATTAGCCCAGGAGGACCAGGCCTCGCTCGGCGTTCCATCTGCACTGACTGCCTGGTATCGTGATTTCAAATCATTTATTCCGCAAATGTCAAAGGGCGCAGCCTTTGGCAAGCTCACGTAGGCCCCACATTCTCCAGGTTCTGTATTGACCAACATATCTTCGGGGCAGGTCAGCGTGGGTTTGATCTCATCTACGATGTTGATGATAGCCTGGCAGGTATTACTATTGCCATTATTGTCCGTAACGCT
>JAHQWA010000233.1 GCA_019634045.1 Saprospiraceae bacterium | reverse complement strand
GCTTTACAGCTACCCCCTGGCGGTGTTGCCACTACCACTTGGATAGACCAGAAAAGGCTCATCGATAGGAGGAGCAAGGATCGGATTAAATTTGTCATAGCTAATAGTCCATTATACACAAGACAAAATTTTGAAAATAACACCTAAAATCAAAGAACATAAAGCTGAAAATGTCGTTTACCTTTTAAGTGTTACTGAATGTTTAAATACTTGTAAGTAAGTGTTTTGTCGGGAGTACAGTGTGTTATTTGTCAGAAATTAGGCTTAAGATGAATTCAAGATATGTCTGGGAAAAAGATCATTAATTTGCTTCAAAGCTTTTCTCGAAATGAGCAAGAATTGTTCGAGAAATGGCTTCAGTCTACTTATTTCAACGAAAACCATCAGCTTCTATTACTGTATCAAGCTCTACATCCTGTCATCAAAGGGACAGAAAACTTGAATAAAGAGGAAATTTGGAATCGAGTCTACGAGAAATCTCCCTTCGAAGATATAGTCTTACGCCGAGCATTTTCAACACTTCTCCAACAAGCTTACACTTTTCTTGCCATTCGTCAGTATGAGCAGCAGCCTGTCAGACAGAAAATTGAACTATTACCTTTGCTCACAGCTCCTAATTTACGAACCCATTACAGTGGTATTCTTCGCACCCTCGAACAGCAACTTCAACAAAGTGACGGGACACAATCTGACTTGCACTACGATCGCTATCAATTGGCCCGCACTACCTACAAAAACAAAGAACTGAGTGGCAATCTCAAGGAAAGCTGCCGTCACTTAGAATATACAGATCTCCACTTCGATCGCTATTACTTCGTACAAAAACTTAAACACTATTGTGATGCACTGGGGTATCGTAGTTTCATTTCAGAGGAAGTAGACATCAAGCTCCTGCCTGGGACCATGTCGTATTTGGTTGAGCAAAATTTCTTTGATGATATTTTGGTCCGGGCCTATTATCTAGTAGCAGAAATGCTCAATCATCCAGAGCGCGAAGTAGCTTTCTTGGAACTTAAACGCTTATTGTTCGATAAGTGTTCACAATTCCCTAAGGCAGAGCTGAAACCACTCTTTATACATTTGAATAATTATTGTATTCACAAAAAGATCAATATTGGAGAGACCGGCTTTTTTTACGAACTTTTTGAAATCTATCAGTTTGCTCTTGACAAGGGGATTTTTCACAATAAGAATGGTCGTTTACCGCAGCAAGATTATAAGAACATCATTACAGTAGGATTACATGTGCAGGAATTTGATTGGGTAGAGAATTTTATCAAAAAACAAACCCAAGATCTACCCCAAGAACAGAGAGAAAATGCGCTTACTTATAACTTGGCTAAAGTGTACTTCTCTCGTAAGGAATACGAAAAAGTTATTTCTCAACTGCAGGAAGTAGAATACGATGATATTGTTTACGCCTTAGGTAGCAAATTGCTATTGTTGAAGACTTACTATGAATTAGATGAATACCTAGCCCTGGACTCACTTATCGATAGTTTTCGAATATATCTCCGTCGAAATAAGACCATTTCTACACAAGTTAAACGACAATACTTGAATATTCTTCGCTTTGTCAAGAAAATGTCCACTGTCGATCCTTATGATGATGCCGCACTCAAAAAGCTTTTTGGTCAGGCTCAAGAATGTAAAGCCTTGGCGGACAAGAGCTGGATATTGAACAAGATTAAGTCTATAGGGAAATGGTCTGCTGTAGATGCTAATTGATTCGGATCAATTTTTGCGTTTGCATGGCGTCTGCCGTTCTGAGCGTAAGGAAGTAGATGCCTGAGGGAATAGCTGCCAGTGAGATAGCTTTTTTGTGTTGGACAGGGCCAAGGTTTGACCAAGTCCCTTGTTTAAGGGCAGCCCCATTAGCATCACTTAGGTTGAAATGTACGGTTTGATGATCTGACAATCCAAAAGATAGCTCCAACTGTTCTGACCGCACGGGATTTGGATAGATCACAAAAGGGAACTCTTGCGCTTGTAGATCATCGTTGGAAGTAGTTAAGGCTTGAACTTCAAAAGTGATCTCGCGCGTTACCCCAAATCGATTACCACTAAATAAGACTGCCCCAAGCTCATCTCGCAATCGAAAAAAACCTTCACCAAATCCACAACAGAAACCGTCGCCATAGTCATCGATGAGTCTAAACGTATAGCAATCTGGACCTGGTAAATCAATGATCGCTTCTATAGTCTCATTGTTGTTGTAGACCCCAGGGTTAGTACCGGCGCCCACCTGTTTTCCTCCACCACTGATACCTACTAAAAGATTGCCCCCTTGAGTTACGATATCCCCATCTGAATTAAGGACATCCCAATAGGTTTCATAACCAAAATTGTCTGTTGCAATTTCAAGTTTGACTTGCTGGAATTCTGTTGCCGGTGCGGCATTAAAGTCGTGAACTAGTAGGTTGTTGTTTAGATTTTCATCTACCGATGCGGCACTGGACTCTAATTCTACCCGTAACTGATTGGGGATATTATGAGCTGAAACGAAATGGATTTCAGGGAGTTCAATTCTGGCCTTTTCGAAGGTCTTTAGTTCTCCAGGCCAGTCTAAATATAGGGCAGAACCATCATTGACGGAATAGCTGATCCGTATATTTTCGGCTACTTCGTTGCCATCATTCCGAATCAAAATAGTAGGGGTTATCCAATCCTCACAGTTCATTTCGGCAGCTCTATAGGTGCTTAATAGGTTAATGTCATAAGCTTGCTGAGCATTATATACAGGGGTATGGGTAGTGGCATTTAGTATATTCTTCCGATCTTCTGTGATATAAGCGACTAAGTGAATTTCGGAAGCTTCCAACTGGGTGCCAAATAGAGCCTCAGGTAAGGTATACTCGATTCTTTGGCTAAAGAAATCGCCTGCAGCCTTGGCCCCTAAGGCGATACCCGTCTCTCCTGTGATGATATCTCGTAGCACATTTGAATGAAAGTAGTTGAAGCCACTGCTTGAACCTGCTTGGAGTGTCCGTATACTATCTTGTACAATGGCAATGTGTAGGGCTTGACTAGGAGCACTAATCGACGAAGTATGATATACCTCAACTAGAATTTCCATTTCTCGCGTTTCGATATCATACTGGGCTTGTAATCCAATATTGACAGGAGCATCTTCTTCAATGAGGCTTTCTACGGCTTCTGACCATCGGTTTCTATTGATGGCAAAACTTCCGCTAGCACCTTGTTCTAAACCGGTAAAGTTTCTGCGATTGACCATCCCCGCTGGATAGCCGATCAGGCCACTGATATCATGTATATCTTGTCCAAAGGTGGAGCGGAGATCTAGTGCAAGAGGATCAATGGGATAGGAGTAATCGCCTGCGAATATATTGATGGGTATAACGGCTTCGCCATAAATTGTCTCTAGTTCATTAGCGAAGTAGTCCGCTTCAGGGCAATATACGCAATAGATACCCCTGAAGTATTCCAGGACTGCTCGTTTTTTTTGCACTTCGGTGGACACAATAGTCTGAGTTTTAGCACTCTTCCATCCACCCGCTAGTAGCATTATTATTACGTAAAAAGCACCAAGTGCTTGACTACCTTTCATGTTATTTTCCAACCCGATTTACTGCAAAATACTACATTGAAGGTATACTCGCCCTACTTCGCCCTGAGAAATACGTCGGGTATTGTCCTAATCAGGACATCGACCGTGTTTTCTCTTTGCTTCGCTCGACTAATTCTGAATCTTATGCCTTTTTAATGAAGTATTGTTCTTTACCATTTTCATTTTTAATTAATTTGGAAGGTCTATTTAGAGTTACGAAAGTTTCTCTCACCTAATAACTCCATATTATGCGAATCGCTATTATAGGGAATGGGATTAGTGGTGTGACCGCCGCCCGTTTTCTACGAAAACTCAGCGACCATGAGATTACCTTAATCTCTGCTGAGACAGACTATTTTTTTTCTCGAACTGCCCTGATGTATATCTACATGGGGCATATGCGCTTCAAGGATACCCAGCCATACGAACCCTTTTTCTGGGAGAAGAATCGAATCAATTTAGTTAGGGATTATGTGAATTCGGTTGACACAGACAACAAGCAGTTGGTGATGGCCAAGAGCGCAAATATTGCCTATGACAAACTGATTATTGCTTGTGGTTCAACGCCAAATAAGTTTGGCTGGCCAGGGCAAGACCTGAAAGGAGTGGGAGGTTTGTATAGCTTTCAAGACTTAGAAAATATGGAGGCCCATAGCGATGGGCTCAAAAGAGCAGTGATTGTCGGTGGTGGATTGATTGGTATAGAGATGGCGGAAATGTTTCATTCTCGGCATATTCCCGTGACTTTTTTGGTGAGAGAAAAGAGTTATTGGGATGGTGTTCTTCCTGCGGAGGAATCAGCCATGATCAATCGACATATATTAGAGAATGATATTGATCTTCGCCTAGAAACAGAACTGAAAGAGATCGTTGATGATGGAAATGGCCAGGCCTGCGCCGTGATTACTAATACCGGTGAACGCATTGAGTGTGGCTATGTAGGTTTAACGGCGGGAGTGAGGCCCAATGTCAATTTCCTGAAGGAAAGTGGAATAGAGATTCAACGCGGAATAGTTGTGAATGAACATTTGGAAACTAATGTCCCAGATGTTTATGCCATTGGCGATTGTGCTCAACAGAATAAGCCGATGCCCGGTAGGCGACCAGTGGAGGCGGTATGGTATACAGGTAGAATGATGGGAGAAACGGTTGCACATAACATTTGTGGTAAGCCAGTGGCCTACGATCCTGGAATTTGGTTCAATTCTGCCAAATTTATCGATATAGAATACCAAGTTTATGGAGCTGTATTAGCTAAGGCTCCAGAAAATCATGCTGCTATATACTGGGAGCATCCCGATGGTAGGAAGAGCGTACGCTTAATCTACGATAAAGAAACGGAAGGCATCTTAGGATTTAATTTGATGGGAGTGCGGTATCGGCATGAGGTTTGTGAGGCCTGGTTAAAAGCCAAGACACCAATTGACGAGGTTTTGGAGAACTTGGGACTCGCCAATTTTGATCCGGAATTCTATGATGAATATGAAGCAGAGATCATCCAGCAATACAATCAAAAGTCCGGAAAGCAGATTAGAATCAAACATAAAAGAGGCTTAAGTGCTGCCATTAACTTCTTGCGAAAAGCAGTACACGCCTAATTGCCGCTAACCATAACATAATGCTAAATGGACCAAACAACTTTAGTATCGAAGATCCTAAAAGAGTAGTTGCCTTGGTCCCCAAAATACCTAACATTCAACGCTATGTCGTCTAAAAAATCAACAGATAAAACCTTAGTACAAAAAATAGGTATTGGATTTTTCTCCTTGGCCTTATTGATCTTCCTGGCTTCTTTGAGTATGAGCCATTACAAGCTCGATATGACCACTTTACAGAACAACCTAGGCAATGATTATCACTGGTCTTTTGTACAACCAGAGATTGCCGAGCTAGAAGGACAGGAGTTTGGGAGTAGTTTTGCTTTTCTTGGTGCATACGAAGAGGCTATGCGCAAGGCCCAGACTGCGATTATAAAAGATGTTGAGGAAAATAAGGGGCTCACTCGTAGTGATGGAGAGTATTGGAATACCATTCTGCAGGACTATAAGATCAAGGACCTTCGATTTCCGCTGGCTAAAGCTTCTAGTCAAGGCTTACTGCCCAGTAATGTTGGGTTAATCTTTCTCTTAAGTATCGTCTTAGGGATCATCGGGGCCTTATTATACATTTTACCCAAAACCCGCTTTTTCCCTGGAATCAAGAATAATCATGTATACCATAGTGCTATGCACAACCGAGGATGGTTGGGGATCGCTGCTGGTGTTTTCCTGGTTGGATTCTATATTCTGCTGTATTTTTATCCAGAACATATGGTCAACTGGGTGCTATTGGTGGATCCTGTAAGCCAGGCCCTAAGTGGAAATCCGGCAAGCCAATGGTTTCTGTATGGATTTTTGTACACTCTTGTGATTTTGGTAATGGGGATACGGATGATCATTAAATATCGCCACAATCGGTATCAAATCATTCGGACTTTTTCCGTGATGTTTTTTCAAACCTCCTTCGCCTTTTTGATTCCAGAGATCTTGGTGGCTTTGAACAAGCCTTATTTCGACTTCAAAAATATTTGGCCCCTCGATTATGACTTCTTTTTCGAGTGGAATATTCAAAATTTGATGAATAGCGGCAGCTTGGGAATCTTCATGTTGTTTTGGGGGATAGCTTTGTTTTTGATTGGCGTTCCCTTGATCACCTACTTTTATGGCAAGCGTTGGTATTGTTCCTGGGTATGTGGTTGTGGTGGATTGGCCGAAACCTTAGGGGACCCCTATCGTCAGCTGTCAGATAAGAGTCTAAATGCTTGGAAAATCGAACGATGGCTAATTCATGTAGTATTGCTATTTGCCATTCTAATGACCTTGGCAGTCCTATACACCTTTTTGCCGCCAAGTGGGCATTGGCTCAATCGAACCACATTGCTGTTGGGAGCTTCGGCTGCCATCGCGGGTATAGGCTTCTGGTTCTATCAAAGAAATGAAAAAGCACAGGTCGTACCTACCCAAGCTTTGTATGCGATCTTGGGCGGAGCAGTTTTAGTTGTAGCTATTATCTGGGTGAATCACGCATCAGGCAGTGGTAACTTGTTTTTCGTCGATAGTTTTAAAGTGCGAAAATGGTATGGCTTTAGTATCAGTTCCATGTTTGCAGGAGTTGTAGGAACAGGTTTTTATCCTTTTATGGGAAATCGGGTATGGTGCCGTTTTGGTTGTCCATTAGCTGCTTATTTAGGGATTGTGCAAAAGTTTAAATCTCGATTTAGAATTACGACGAATGGGGGACAATGTATTTCCTGCGGAAATTGTTCCACCTACTGTGAAATGGGGATAGATGTTCGTTCCTATGCTCAGAAAGGCCAGGATATAGTAAGGTCTTCCTGCGTAGGTTGTGGAATCTGTTCTGCGGTTTGCCCTCGTGGAGTATTACGGTTAGAGAACAGTTCCGTCGATATTGATACAAGAACTCAAGCTTTGCGGACTTTACACATTGTACCTGAAGGCGTGAGCTTGGTACAATAGTCAATTTATGCTTGAGAAATTAAGTGCCTCAATCTGAGTGGGATGTGCTAAGCCCTTCAGACTGAGGCACTCTTTTTGGGAAGGCCCAAAAAAGTCTACTCTTTTGCGTACTTTTGCGGCAAATTTACCGGCTTCTCTGATCATCAAAATGAGAGAGAACCATTGACCAGAAGTATATCGCCTTTGAAAGCAAAAAAATCTTACGGCCAGCACTTTTTAAACAATGACGGCATAGCCCAGCGTATCGCTGATGCCTTACAACCCCATGGACAATACCAGAACGTGCTCGAAGTCGGGCCTGGCCGAGGAATGCTGACCCAGTTTCTACTGAATAAAGACTACGAATTGTTCGTAGTAGAGGCCGATCGTGATATGGTTAATCATATCCAAAAGCACTTCCCGGAGCTAAAAGAACACCTCATTAGTGCCGATTTCTTGAAGGTTCCATTGGATCAAGTATTCGATCAGCCTTTCGGGCTAATCGGAAACTTCCCCTACAACATTTCTTCCCAAATACTTTTCCAAATGTTGGAATACAAGGAACTTATCCCGGAAATGGTGGGTATGTTCCAAAAGGAAGTAGCGGAACGCGTCGTTGCACCTCCGGGTTCAAAAACTTATGGAGTGATCAGTGTCCTGATTCAAGCCTATTATGAGGGTCAATATTTGTTTACGGTAGAAAGTGGCAGTTTTACACCCCCACCGAAGGTGCGGTCAGGTGTGATTCGTTTGGTCCGTAAGGATAACCTAGTGCTAGGTTGCGATGAGAAACTGTTTAAAAGGGTCGTAAAACAAGCCTTCAGTCAGCGCCGAAAGATGCTACGTAATACGATGAAAACTTTCTTGAAGGGAGATCCGTTTTTACAAGATGACTTATTTAGTCTTAGGCCCGAGCGCTTGTCCGTACAAGACTTCATTGAATTGACGAAGGAGGTAGAGAAGCGTATGGGGGATTAACCTTGACAATTTTGGGATTTTAAAACCATAATATAATGAGCTTAGAAACAAAAATCATGCAAGACCTCAAAGAGGCCATGCGGAATAAAGATCAAGCAGGGCTGAGAGGAATTAGAGCTATTAAGGCTGCTATCCTATTGGTGAAGACAGATGGAAGTGGTAAGGAATTGGATGAAGCAGGAGAGATCAAACTGCTGCAGAAGCTGGTCAAGCAACGCAAAGACTCATTGGAAATTTATCAGAAGCAAGGCCGTGACGATCTGGCTAAAGTAGAAGAAGAAGAGATTGCCGTCATCGAGCGGTATTTGCCCAAACAATTGGATCCTGCCGAATTGGAAGGGATGATCAAAGAATTAATAGCCGAATTGGGAGCCAGTTCAATGAAGGACATGGGTAAGGTAATGGGAGCTGCTTCTCAAAAATTAGCGGGGAAGGCAGATGGGAAAACCATATCTGGTATTGTAAGAGGTCTATTGTCTTAACCAACCATTAGCTAGTCAAAATAAAACCAGATTATACACACCATGAAGAAAGATTTCTTAAAACAATTAGGCCTGGAGGAGCATAACGCAGGGACCAGTACCGGTTCCAAAGTTACCGACTCCGGAGACTATATTGCTTCGTACTCACCAGTTGACGGGGCCTTAATCGGCCATGTAAGCCAAACCACCAAGGAGGAATACGAACAAGTTGTTGCTACTGCCCAGGGGGCATTTCTAGAATGGCGAAAATTGCCTGCTCCTAAGCGCGGAGAGATCGTGCGTCAATATGGAGAGGCCTTGAGAAAATACAAGGATCCCTTGGGCCGCTTGGTATCTTACGAGATGGGTAAGAGCTTGCAAGAGGGCTGGGGTGAGGTGCAGGAAATGATTGATATCTGTGATTTTGCAGTTGGTTTATCCCGTCAATTATACGGTTTAAGCATGCACTCGGAGCGTCCATTGCACCGTATGTATGAGCAATGGCATCCACTGGGTATCGTTGGAATTATTTCCGCTTTTAATTTCCCGGTTGCGGTATGGTCATGGAATTCTATGATTGCCATGGTGTGTGGAGATGTCTGTATTTGGAAGCCATCCGAGAAGACTCCGCTGTGTGGTGTAGCCTGTCAAAATATTCTACTGGAAGTCTTGCAAGCCAATGATGTTCCAGAGGGGGTAAGTTGCCTAATCAATGGGGATTATAAAGTGGGAGAGTTCATGACTCACGATGGTAGAGTTCCCTTGGTATCGGCCACAGGAAGCACGAGAATGGGTAAGATTGTAGCAGCAGCAGTGGGTGCGCGTTTAGGAAAGAGTTTGCTAGAGTTAGGAGGGAATAATGCGATCATCGTCACGCCAAGTGCTGATTTGAATGTTGTTTTAACTGGTGCGCTGTTTGGTGCGGTCGGTACCGCTGGCCAACGTTGTACAACTACCCGACGCTTAATCATTCACGAAAGTGTCTACGATGAGGTAAAGGCCAAATTGAGTAAGGCTTATGGTCAGCTTCGTATCGGAAATCCATTGGATCAGGACATGCACGTGGGGCCACTCATCGATACGCAATCAGTAGACAACTATCTCAAGGCTATTGATCGAGTGAAAGCGGAAGGAGGAAGTTTTGCGGTGGAAGGAGGCGTATTGGAAGGAGAAGCCTATAGTAGTGGCTGCTATGTTAAGCCTTGCATTGCAGAAGTAGAGAATCACTTTGAGATTGTCCAGCACGAAACCTTTGCTCCAATTCTTTACTTGATTAAGTATAAAGAATTGGATGAGGCTATTGCGCTGCAAAATGGTGTTCCACAAGGACTATCTTCAGCAATTATGACGGATAGCGTGAGAGAAGCAGAAGCTTTCTTGTCAAACGCTGGTTCGGATTGTGGTATTGCTAATGTGAATATTGGGACAAGTGGTGCTGAAATAGGCGGAGCATTTGGGGGAGAGAAAGAAACAGGAGGAGGCCGCGAGAGTGGTTCAGATGCCTGGAAGGCCTATATGCGCCGACAGACGAATACCATTAACTACAGTACCGAGGTGCCGCTCGCACAAGGCATTAAATTTGACTTATAGAGTAGAAAAAGTAGGGGGAATGAATTTTCATTCCCCCTTAATATCTTTAAGTTAAGCAAAAAATGAATCATTTTCGCCGCAAAGACCAAAACGTAAACATGTTTTAAGCATTTACCGTCGCTTCCCAGAGTGGAGACGGATACCTGCCTTCTCCTACGAGCTTTGAAAAAGCTTCCTGTACGATAGGCTTGTCTTCTTGATAGGTTACCCCGTACCAACGATCTTCGCTCACCAGCACTTTCACCTCAATTTTTCCATCGTTGATGTAGTTGTCTACAAATAGTGGGATGTAAAATTCCGCTTTGGGCTGCTCCTTATGATCCTGTACAAACTGTACAAAGTCTTTTCTGATTTCATCAAATAAACTGGGGTGGAAACCCCAGAAATTCATCGAAACTAGATCATTGTCTTTTAAGGGGTGAAGTTGCTCATCTTCTCCTAGATAATGAATCACTCCATCCTCTCTGCGTACCTTATGTCTTTCATTGACAGCGGTTAGCATATGCTGCTCATCCATAGCGGCTACCCCCCTATTCACGGTACCGTGATCGGATAGTGTGTTGCTAATGACGTATCCAAGCATGGATTGTGTTTTGGGCGTGCAGTCATTGATCAGGAAATGGGCCATGGTCTTGAAGCCATCGATACCGTAGTAATCGTCTGCATTGATCACAGCGAAAGGCTCCTGAATCAAATCTCTGGCTACCAGGACAGCGTGCCCCGTTCCCCATGGCTTTAGGCGTTCTGGGAATTCTGTAATGCCCTCAATTGGGCTGTCAAACTCCTGGAAAGCATATTCGATAGCTATTTTTCCTTCAAATTGATTGCCTATCTTTTCTCTAAATGCGTCTTCAATCTCTTTTCGAATAACGAAAACAACCTTCCCAAATCCAGCGTTAATCGCATCGTAAATAGAGTATTCAATAATTGTTTCGCCGGTAGGTCCAACAGCATCTACCTGTTTAAGACCGCCATAGCGACTTCCCATTCCAGCAGCTAAGATCAAAAGCGTAGGTTTCACTGGCTCGTGGTTTTTAAGTGATGAAAGAATGACTTCTACTGAACTTAGTTGACATTAACCTTCGCACTTAGATCAGTCAAAGTCTTATCTGATATTTAGAATTAAAGTGTTGACATAGAAGGGGTTCCAATAGGTGTGTTGGCTGTTTAATTATTAGGTTTTTCATATTGTAGCCTAACGACCGAGGAATTGCACGGATTTATTCCATTCTGAACAGATAGAAAATGCCCGGTTGATGTGATAGAGAATTGTAACTTCTCTCAATTACCAACTGCAATTTTACCATTTTGCCCCCATAAGCCCTAACTTTTAGACCTTATTTATACGAGACTTAACGGTTTTTCCTTGGTGTTGTTGCGATAAATATGGTGTGTGCGGAAAGTATTTTATGGGTTGGATAGATGAGGAATAGTAGCTTCCTTTTTTTCTACTGTTTTTTTGACAAAAGCATTGACTTCTCTGTCTATTTGCCAGCGATGGGTAAGAGATCCGCATAGAAGGATAAAACAGCCGAAGCCGAAGATTAAATTTCGACTAAGTTCTACAGGAGGTATCCATTCTGCTATGAAAGGACGTACAAACAGAACTTCCACACAGATAATGATGGCTGCTACGAAAAACATTAGGATACTCGCAGCTCTGGAGTGACGAATGATCGCCGGGTTCATTTTTCGAAGACATTTCTTTAAGAATCGGCTCACATCTTCCTGTTCCGGATTAATTCGAATCAATTCTCTAAGAATATAGTCGGCCTTATGGTAGGATAAAGTATTGTAAAGGGATGCTGCTTTTCTAAATAGTAGATGATGAAAGACGTCCTTCTCCTCTAAGTATTTGATGTTGTTGCTAATGCTGCACTCAATGACATAATCGACGAGCAATAAATGTTTTCTATAGGAACCAATTTCGAACAAGGCATCAACATAAGCGAATAACAACTCGAAAAATTCCTGAAAATCCAACTCCTTGATATCATCCTCTCGTTCTTCATAGAATCGGACCATATCTCGATACGCCCGCTGGTCCAGTGCCTTGAAGTCACGGTATATTTTGGAGTGATATGTGGATTTAAAGGTTGACATTTTTTTAGTCGAAAAGGCTATATAAAACGGGCTTGCTTGGACTAGCATCCAAGTCAAGACTCATAATTTGAAGATTTAACAAATAAAGTCCGTCTTTGATGTCATTTTGTACGTAAATTAATTCGCTAATGGTGCACTTTTCGCGGACATTGTCGGGATATTTCCAAAAGGCTCGATGTGCGAGCAATTTCCCTTCATCCTCTTCCCGATCGACAGAAGGGAGATCTATCAACAAGTGTTTGATACCACAATCAACGAGATAGTGTATGGCTTCTTCATGTAGATAGGGCGGGTTGGTGCCGGAGTAAGCGTGTCTAAGTTTCCAGTCTTCATTAGGAAGCGTTCTGATTACGAAAGCTTCTACTTCGCCTGGGGATAATACTTCTTTCACTTGCTCTAGGCCTATTCTTCGGTCTCCGTTTTTTAGACGCATAGGGTAAAGGCTTACCAACTTGGCAACAAAGTGGAATTGTTGGAGATGATCGTGGATGGTATGGCGTTCTTGAGCGATATGCCCAACACATTCGGTATGTGTTCCGTTGCCGTGTGGGTTCAATTTTACATTGAAAAAATTGACCAGCCCTCCCTGTTCTGTTGAACCAACAAATTCACCGGACCGAACAGGGGTCATCTCGGGATATGGAGCGTAGAAGCAATTAGGGTTGTTCATTCCATCTCGTAAGGGGATGGAAATATCGAGCGGCTGATGGAGATTTGCACTGTAAGTGCGTTCAAAATGTTTGATATGGACGATCATGACAAAAAAACAACATTTTTTGAGCGCCTAATATTGTATAGCGCTACCTGAAGTAATGGTTAAAATACAAAAGTTTGTCTCAATCGAAATCGAGACAAACTAAGAGACATCTACTTCATGCTGGGTCTACTATACTTTCGGGTATAAAGACTACTGATGCTGTTATTTTGCTATGCGAATCTTATTGCTGTAGGCGCGTCTTCCAGCCATAATGTGGTACACGTAAATTCCAGAGGAAATGCGATTTCCCCAGCTTTGAAAGCTATGACGATGTGTGCCTGACATTTGATAGCCTTCAAAAAGTGTCTCTACTGGTCGACCAAGAATATCGAAGATCTGGACCTTCACCGGCATGGATTCGGGCAGCGTATATTCCACCACAATCCTACCTTGATCATAGAGTGCTCTATGATTGAGTAAAGCAGCCGCTTGATCAAAGGTCGAGGTCGGAGTTTGGCAGGTTAAACCCAGGCCTGGTAGCCGCTCAAAGCTCCGCCCTAGTACTTCATCCACCAAATTCGGATCAAGACAGAGCCAATTTTCTAACACCGTGCTATAGATTTGCCGGAAGTCCAAGTCATAGCGTAAATTTCCTACCTGATCTAGATTCTGTAAATCGGGTGCAGCACCCAAGAAACCGTTGCCATTTAGGCCTTCACCAAATAGGATCATCGGCGCTGCGGCTCCATGATCGGTACCACCAGAAGCATTTTGTTCAATTCTTCGTCCGAACTCGGAGAAAGTCATACTTAATACCTTATGAGCGAGGCCAGAGGCGGCAAGATCTTCATAAAAAGCCTTAACGGAGGTAGTGAGGTTGTACATGAGGTTAGGGTGACTGCCATTTTGATTGGCGTGCGTGTCAAACCCATCCAAAGTAACCATATAGAGTTTGGTTTCCAGCCCCCCTTTGATTAGACGTGCCACCAAGGCAAGTTGCTCTCCTAAGTTTGGTCCATATTCGACGGTATTAGTGCTTACTTCATAGGCAGATGCAATGATCTCAGCATAACGCGAAGTACTATTGGCCACCGTCCGCACAAAGCTTAACTGTTCCCCATAATGGCATTCTGGCACATCTAAAGCGTCATAGAGTTCTCCGTTTTGGGCAATTTGAAACAATTCCTCTGGGTCATTTACGGTTACCCCCATATTTACAGAATCCTGATTGTAGAAGATAGACGTACCAGATCCACCAATTTGGATGGCCTGTGGGGATTCTGGCGGATCCGTGATATAGTCAGGAAATTGTTTGTCCAAAAGTCTGCCAAGCCACCCACTGGAGTCTAATTCGGAGGCATCGCTAGCTGAAGACCAGATATCTGTCGATCGAAAGTGAGAAAGGTTTTGATCATCATAGCCTACACTATTTACTACTTTCATGGCTCCATTCTCCCACATCTCCTGAACGCTAGCCATGGTATTCGGCATTCCAAAACTATCATTCAAATTAATCAGTTGATCTTCTGGAATAGCAATGGTTGGGCGATAGTTTTTATAAGTTCCGTAGTCAAAAACCGGAACAATCATATTGAGGCCATCATTCCCGCCTTTGAACCGAATTAAGACTAAGATATTATCTGATTCGGTAGTGTTAAGCGCCATGCCTAGCGGAGATGAGGATAGGGCCGTGAGGGGAGTCCTACCCAGTAGCATGGATACACTGCCGGCAATCCCAAGATTTTTCATGAAAGTTCTGCGACTCCAACTTTGATGATCGTGGGTATGAGCAGCGCCATGTTCCAGAGCGCTACCATATCGGCCTTTGGGTTTTTGATCTTTATGATGATTACACATGGTAATAGAATTTTGAGTTTAAGATGAGCAGATTCCAATAAGTTGGCGCTTATTGCATTTGGAATTCAGGAAGGCGAGCTATGTGCCTTAAGGTGAGTGCAATTTGGATCGGAACCGTGTCCCATTCTAAATTCCAATCGCCACTGTCAAAATAATTTTGTGGAACCTCCCATTTTAGTACTGTGGTAGCACGATCATACATTTCTGGGTTATACAAGCCGTTCGAGATAAAATAGTCGGCTAACACCTGAGCCACAAAATCTGGATCGTTAGAATCGCCTGCCAGTCGTTTAGCTAGTTCACGGAAAAATTCGGGCTGGTTTTCGTAGATATAAAAGATGATAAAGTCCAAACCCTGCCAACGCCCAGTCAGGGAATCACTATTTATCCAGCTTCTATCGCCCGGCCAGCCTGCGACATCTACAGGACTAAATAATGTGTGCCCCAGGCTAAAGCCTACATATCCAATTCCTTCTATCACTTGGTCATTTACGGGAACGCCCGATTCCCGGGTAAAACTGATCAGGCAATCCAATGGACTTTTCACAATGGCACCATGTACAAAGGTGTCGAAGAAGTGTTCGCTCTTAAAGAGCTGCCGAATAACTGGGGTTAATTCAAAACCGCTTTCTTGGAAGGTAGCAGCCAATTCAGCCACTATAGCATTGTCAATCTGTGGATGGACGAAGTGTTCGTAGAGTTTTCCGCATATATATTGGGCAATTAAATCGGCTCGCTCCTCAAAAAGAATATCGTGTAATTCATCGTATCCCCAGTTTCCGGTTTTACCGAAAACCGTTTTCTCTCCATTGTCATGATAGACATCAACGAAACCGATCGGACCGCAAGGCGAGAAATATCCGACCCACCCGGTTAGTGCGCGAGCAGCCTCCTGAATATCTTCCTGGGTGTAGCCATTGTCTCGCCCTAGGGTAAATAATTCGAAAAGTTCACGGGCGTAGTTTTCATTGGGTTCGATATTGGTGTTTTGTACACCGTTCAGGAATACCAACATGGCAGGGTCCTTACCCATCTCGTACGTAAAGCTCTTAAAGTTCCCCAGCGCATATTGTTGAAGAAGCTTATGGTACTGATACAGTTGAGATGGGCATTGATAACTTTCAAAACGAGTAACAAAGTGACTATGCCAAAAGAGGGCCATCTTCTCTCGGAAACCATTCGAGATCATATCTCGTACCCACTGCAATATCCAACTGATGACTTGTTGCTGCCGTTGTTCATTGAAGTCATCGTAGTCGCTGAGTAACCAATCGGCCCACTCGGGAGGAGCAGGGAACGGTGTATTCAGGGCTTCATCCAGAATTTGGTCAACTAAATCAGATGCACTCTTCGTCATGCCATCTTCAACTTCTTGAGGCGTGGCGCCAAAGCCCATTCGACGGTAGAGGTGTAGTACCTGGTCCTGTGTGAGATTGCCAACGTAGGGGGCCAAGGTACCATTGGCACAGTTTGTTACAGGCATAGTTATAAGCTTTTAGTGGATTAAGAACAATTCAATTGGTGCTTTAAGGTTTTGTAGTTGTTAACGAGCTACCTTATTTTTACCCTACCTTAGTTTTTATTTTTTTGTAAAAAAGAAATCAATGGCTGTCCCTCGACAATTCGCAATCTCTGACATTCATGGCTGTAATCTAACCTTTGGCAATCTTCTGAATCAGATAAGGCTGACTACTGATGACGAGCTTTATATCCTTGGAGACCTGATAGATAGAGGGCCGGATAGCAAAGGCGTGTTCGATCGGATATTTCGGATGCAGGAAGAAGGGTATCAGATTCATTGTCTAAGAGGGAATCACGAACAACTATTCTTAGATGCGGTTAAGGAAGATGAAGCTGCGGTAGGTATGTGGGAAGTCAATGGAGGTACTCAAACTATGCGCAGCTTTGGTGTAATGCGCCCCTCACAAATCCCTGATCGGTACTATTCCTTTATGGCCGAGCTCCCCTACATTTTTGAGTTAGAAGATTATGTTTTGGTTCATGCCGGCCTTAACCTTAAACGCCATTTCCCATTGATGGATCCTAAAAGTATGATGTGGATCCGGCGTTGGTATAGTGACTTTGAGGACAACCGTGCTGAGCAATGGTTAAACGATCGAATTATTGTGCATGGCCATACTCCAATCCCAAATCGGGAAACCGCGGGTATGTTACAATTGGTTGATCAACTACCGGTAGTGAATATTGACAACGGCTGTGTTTTTGCCGGAAAACAGATGGGACTGGGCACGTTATGTGCTTTTGACTTGACCCATCAACAGCTGTTCTGGGAGCCTTTCGAAGGATAAGTAGAGCTTACTTACGAAATCGCTTCCAGATATCTAACGCCAACTCGTTGACATCGGGAGAGACCTTTGACCGTAAAATCAATGGGATATAGACTAATAGCACCACTAAAGATTTGATTGCTATATCCAGCATTAGATAGCCCGTCGAGGGAATGAAATAGGCGGCTATTGTAGCCAGACTAGCAATAGAGAATAATTTGACAGTTGCTCCACTAAATGGATGAATCCCAAATTTCCAATAGATAAAAATAAGTTTAACTAGATTATACAGGCTTAGTGCTACCAGGGTAGCCAAGGCTACACCTACTATTCCTAAGGAAAGCGTCTTGATGAAGAAGAGGTTCGTGAAAATATTTAAAATACCCAAAATGAGGATAGCATATAGGCCAAAACGATAATAGGGCGAGAAATTTATAATCGGATTGTTCACGCTGGTAGCCATATCGATAATCCGCGCAAAACCCACCAAGAGAACAATAATCACGCCCTGGCGAATAAACATAGGATCCTCTGCCGGGGCATCTTCAAATGGCATCAGGTGAAATAAATGCTCCACTGAACAGATTACTAAGGCATACAACAATAGTCCGACTGCTAGCAAATTGACAGAAGCTCCCTTGTAGATTTTATTTACTTCCTGAAAATTTGATTCCTTGATTGCTTTCGTCACTATTGGGGAACTGATCTGATTGACAGCATTCGTGGGAATCGCAATAGCATTACCTATGAATGCGGCGATTGTGAATATCCCATTGCTCTCCAGATCTATCAAGGTTGAAATCATAAAGGAATCTATCCGAAAGGCTAAGACACTTCCAATTCCTCCGAACAACCCAAATACAGCATAATTGAATATGCGCTTGCGCCGATCAGCAGTCAAGTAATTCCATTTTGGTGTAAACTTCAAATGCCCTAGCCTCTTGAGGTACAAAAATATAGCTGCCAGCACTACTAGATAGTTGATCACTAGTGCCCAGACTAAGAGCGACAAAGAAATTATTTCAAAATACCATAGCAGGATGCCTGTGGGCAAAACGATCTTGATGAAGTTTTGGAAGATGGCGGGTACTGTAATCCGGCCATAATTTGTGCAGTAATTATACAATAGTTGAAAGAAAGCTAGGCAAATGGCTATGGGGACAAAATACATCCAAAAAGTCTGAAAGCTTTCCTCTCTCCCACTTTGGTGCAGGTATTCTTGAATCGGAGTGCGAAAGGTTATGATTAAGAGCGTGAAAAGGAGGGCAGCAATGGCGGGCACACCCAAGACAAAAGCAAGCATGCCATTATTCTCTCCGTCCTCCGTTTCAAATTCCGAAAAGAATTTAATGGTAACTCCTCCAAACCCTAGGAGCAAGAAAGGGGCAACTAAAGTACCTGTATCTATCAGAAAACGCGCTAGGCCAACAGTTTCTGTAGCTAGTGGGTAGATGAAAACTACGCTAATAGCACCGATGGCTACCCCGAGGTAGTTTACGATGCTTTGTTTAATTGCTTGTCTTTTAATAATCCCCATCTAGCCTAGACATTACTGGTATCTTCCAAATGCAATATCACCATTTATTAATACTTTTGAGGCGCTTTAGCCGAAAAACGCAGGAAAGCATCTACTTGTTTCATAATTCAGATGATGGAAGTAGGATTATGTTCTTCAATTAATACTAGAATGGGTAACCAACAGCTTAGAAAACACCTCAAACCCACCTTAGCCAGCCGCTACCGATATTGGCGAGAGAGCAGGAGGTTAGGGGCATGTGGAGAGGGAATCCATTTTGAGAAGGATGTGCATTTGATGCGTTATCCGCAGAATATTTCTTTGGGCGCTAATATGGTGGTCAAATCTGGCGCTCGAATTTGTGCCTGCAATGAAAACGCTACGGTAAGTATTGGGGAGAATACCACTTTCGGGTATCACTCTTATTTGTTTGCATCGGAGCGAATTGAGATTGGTAACAACTGTCTAATTGCTCCTTTTGTTTATTTGGTGGATAGTGATCATACTATTGCTCGTGATCAGTTGATTAACAAGCAGCCGAATCAGACGGCTCCTATCGAAATTGGGGATGATGTTTGGATAGGTACGGGAGCCAAGATATTGAAAGGGGTTCGTATAGGAACAGGAGCAGTTATTGCTGCCGGAGCCCTGGTGAAGGATAATGTTGCGGCTTATGCCATTGTGGGGGGGATTCCTGCGAAGAAGATAAGTGAACGCGTATAAAGCAGGCGATTGCCAGTCTATAAGATTAAGAAAACCATATGAGAAGAAATACTTGGCAGGGCAAGCATGGCCCGCTCTTGATTGCAGAAATTGGGGGAAATCACGAGGGAGACTTCGAATACGCTAAGGCGTTAACTGAATTAGCAATTGGTGCGCAGGTAGATTTTGTCAAATTTCAACTCTATTCGGGGGATACTTTGGTGAGCAAAGTGGAAAACCCTATTCGCAATAAACATTTCAAAAAATTTGAATTAAGCCAGGATCAGTACATAGAGTTGGCAGAAATGTGCCAGACAGCAGGCGTCGGCTTTATGGCTTCCGTTTGGGATCCGGCGTATTTTCAATGGATTGATCCTTATATGCCGATCTATAAAATTGGTTCAGGGGATATGACAGCCTATCCCGTTTTGAAAGCCACGGCTGCATTGCGCAAGCCGATCATACTTTCAACGGGATTGTCCACCTTGCAGGAAGTTGTAGAGGCAGTACGCTATATCCAGAGCCAGGACGAACGCTATAAGGACCCGGACTACTTATCGATTCTACAATGTACTTCGATGTATCCGATACCGGCAGATGCCGCTCATTTGGCGGTGATGCAATCTTATCGTGATTTGACGGGCTTGCCCGTCGGGTATTCTGATCATACAGAAGGGAGTAAGGCCCTAGAGATTGCGGTAGCCATGGGTGCTGAAGTGCTGGAGTTTCACTTTACGGACAGTCGAGAAGGAAAAAGTTTTAGAGATCATAAGGTTTCCCTGACGCAAGCCGAAGTCTTGGCGTTGATAGAAGACATTAAAGTCATTTATCGACTAAGGGGAGATGCCCTAAAGCGTCCTCTGGAGATTGAAGGTGATCATGTGGTGACTTTTCGCCGCAGTGTTTATCCCAAAACGGACCTACCGAAGGGGACGATTATTACAGCTAAGGATTTGATTTGTTTGCGTCCTAATACTGGAATCGATGCGCGAGCGTTTGACCAATTGATAGGGAAAAAGCTTGTGGTTGATGTGCAGAAGCACCAGAAATTGGAGTGGGGGTATTTCGCTTAGTAAAAGGTTTTGAAATGTTAGGTAGTGACTAATTTTGTAATTCATGTTTTTACGTCAATATCTATATTTAAGGGAGAGGCTTCCGCTGTGGAAAGGCAAGCTGTTTAGATGGCTGTTTTCAGGGGAACAATTGTTGATAGAAGAAGGGTTCAAATGCGATACTTGGCCGTCGGTTAATATTACCGATGGGGCAAAAGTGTATATAGGTCCTAATACCCATTTGAGGAGGAATGTGGAAATAAGAGCTCATGGCCAATCTACAGTTCGATTAGAAGGAGATATACGAATTGATCGAGGGGTTCGAATTCTTGCAGCTAATGCTGCGGAAATTATCATCGAAAACGGAACCCGGATCGGCTTGTATAGCGTATTAAATGGAGGAGATTCGATACGGATTGGGGCCAAGGTACTAATATCTGGCTTTGTCTATTTACAAACAAGTATGCACAATCATCAACGAGAAGGTAAGATTCAGAATCAAGGCTATTCGCATGCTCCTGTTAAATTGGAGGAAGATGCTTGGTTAGGTGCTCATGTGGTTGTCCTTCCTGGTGTGACGATCGGACAAGGAGGTGTCGTCGGCAGTAATGCGGTAGTTACTAAAGATGTTGCAGCATTCGAGGTTGTTGGAGGCGTACCAGCTAAAGTGCTTAAAATTAGGTCCTAAGCGTTCTTATTTAAGATAAATTGTAAAAAGTGCAGCAGTTAGCGGACGAATGCTTAAAGCATCCTTCGCAGTCTGCATAGAAGATAAACACTAATGCAATGCCAAAGCTGACAATATATATAACGAATTATAATTACGGACGCTATATAAGACAAGCGATTGAGAGCGTATTGCATCAAGATTTTCAGGACTTTGAGCTATTGATCATTGATGATGGATCCACTGATAACTCCAAAGAAATTATAGAGGACTATGCTAATCAGCCTCAAATTGAAGTGATCTACCAGCAAAATAAAGGACTAAACATAACCAATAATATTGCACTCCGATTAGCCAAGGGTAAATACATCATGCGATTGGATGCGGATGATTATTTGCAGGAGAAGGCCTTGCAAAAAATGGTGTCACTGCTGGAAGCCGATGACGACCTAGGAATGGTTTTCCCGGATTATTATCTGGTTGATCAGCACAATGATACCATTGCTGAAATTAAGCGCCATGATTTTGATGGAGAGGTAGGCCTCTTTGACTTGCCTGCACATGGTGCCTGTACAATGATTCGGCAGCAATTTCTGAAATCGGTTGGAGGATACGACGAAAGCTACTCTTGTCAAGATGGTTATGAACTCTGGATTAAATTCATCGCTAGGTTCAAGGTTGTCAATATTCGAGAGCCATTATTTTGCTATCGACAACATGGCCAAAACTTGACGTCCAATGAGAACAGAATCTTGGATACGCGTAGAGCGATAAAGGACAATTTTATACTAAAACATGAAATACCGCGGGCAAAAACAATAGCGATTATCCCGGTTAGAGACACCCGCTTGAAGGATGAGACCGTAGCTTTCTTGAAGCTTGGTGAAAAACTATTACTTGATGTAAAGGTTGAGGCAGCTTTAAATTCAAAGCTCTTGGAAAAGGTGGTTATTACTTCTGACGATCCACGTGTTGCAACTCATATATCTGCTACATATTCGGAGAATGATCGAGTAATCTTTATCGAACGGCCTAGCGAAATGGCACGCTATAACGTTTCCTTGCATGAAACCATTAATCTCATCCTGCGGCATGATAAGTTGGCGAAGGTCAAAATAGAAGCTTTTATAATCCTTGCTATTGAATTTCCTTTCTTAAGTGGGAATGATGTCGACAATGCAATCAATACATTAGCGATTTTCAAGGCTGACTCGGTGTTGAGTGTCCGGATTGAAAGATCTACTTTTTACCAACATCATGGCAGTGGGATGGTGCCTATTTTGGAGCAAGATAAATTCACTAAACTAGAACGGGAAGCCTTATACCGTGGGGTGGGTGGTTTGATGTTGTGCACATTTGAGGCCTACAGAAAAGAGAAAAAACTACTTCCGGGGAAGGTTGGCCATATTGTCGTCGATGAGCTGACGGCTCAAGGTATTTTCTCTGCATTTGATTTGGAAGTAGCCAGAGGAATTGTGGGAAATCGTCAGTCTAGGTTTAAATCTCCTGTGCAATCTTAGTAGACATGTTAGAAAAACTTTTTCAATATCTGGGGCTTTTAGGGGCGAGCTGTCTCAGCCTGCTTAAGGTGTTGCTGAGATCAAACTTACTGCTCAGAACTCCAGTAGCTCAGGAGAAAGAATGCGTCATCTTAGGTAATGGACCCTCCCTGAAAAAACTGCTGGCTGAGCGATTAGAGGATTTACAGGGGAAGGATCTGATTTGTGTCAACAAGTTTCCAGATACTGCATTTTTTACCCAACTAAAGCCTAAATATTTCATTTTTGTATCTCCGGAATATTGGGTGAATGATCCAGCGAATCCTAATACGGCAATTCGACAAAACATTATCAATGCACTCATTGAAAAGAGCAGCTGGGAAATTACACTCTTTTGCCCCTACAAAGGCAAGAAAGCTAAGGAATGGGTGAGCAACATTCGGCGTAATAAAAACATCAAAATCGTATTTTTCAATGATACGCCAATTGAAGGCTTATTCTCCTGGAATCGCATTTTTATGGCCAATGGTTGGGGCTTACCAAGACCTCATAACGTGCTAATTCCTGCCATCACGATGGCGATCAATAGTGGATATAAGCGAATCTACCTAGCAGGGGCAGATCATTCCTGGTTACCGATGATTTCAGTGAATGACAAGAACCAAGCACTGGTAAATCAGCAGCACTTCTATGACGAAAATGCAACGAAGAGCGATTTGATGTACAAGTTAGGTATGCGCCCTAGGCGTCTTCATGAGATATTAGAAAAGTTTATGTTTACTTTTCGTTCTTACTTTGTACTGAAGGATTATGCAGAATCAAGGGGAGCTACAATTTATAACAGTACACCAGACTCGTACATTGATGCTTTCGAACGGAAACCTATTTCCGGAATGGATTAGTTGAATAATATAAGTATTAGGAATATATTATAGGCAGTATAATCGAAAAACGCGCTTAGCAGATAACATCTTAAGGGGGAGTACCTTTCCTACACATGCTTTTCAGCATGAGTTTCAAATAATAGCTAACCTGCAATTTAAGCGTACAGGTAATCTTGTTGTACCCTGATGATATAAGCTTGGCCAGATGTTGCCAGGGCCGGGGTAGTAAATCTATTTTTAACAATAATAAAGTGCGATTTATGCTCCAGAAACGATCTCTAAAAGGAAAGTGTGCTACTCTATTTTACTTACTTCCAATTCTCCTGCTTGCTCAAGACCTAGAGTTGGGGCTGCAAGCACATTACAACTTTAATGGCTCAAATGTTAAAGATCAGACTTCCAACGGAATTGATGGAATTGCGTTGGATCTTACTGCTGCAAATGGAATTGAAGACACCTTAAATTCTGGATTCCAATTTAATGGAATAAGCAGTAGTCTTGATCTTGGGGTAGATAATAG
>JAHQWA010000232.1 GCA_019634045.1 Saprospiraceae bacterium | reverse complement strand
TTTAAGCTAGAAATAATGGATGTAGACAAATTAAAGTCCGATTGGCAAAACCAGACTGAACCGACCTTATCATTGGAGCAGATGCAAGATTTAGTACGTAATGGAAAGCATCCTGGATTGGTGCGATCACGCACGGTTTTGATCATAGAGGCAGTCGGGTGGGGCTTATTTCTACTACTGTTTTATGATGCCTTTGATGGTCATCAGAAGCCATGGTGGCTGAATACACTACTAGTGCTTAGCTTTCTGCTATTGCTCGTTCACCACTTGATGGGAATTCGTTTAATGGGGAAGCAAAAGGCAAATGAGAGCCTAGCCACTTCTTTGTCTGTGTACCGTAGCCAACTAAAGCAGTTTACTCGCCTTAATTTTCTTAGCCGACTTGTGGCAATGGGTAGTCTACTCTTCTTCTTTTTCTATGGTGTGGAATGGGATAGTAAACGGTATTTCTTGTCTGCTGGTTTCCTCCTGCTGATGGGCCTGCAGTTTTATATCCTACAGCGTATTTGGCAAAGTCGAATCTCTAGCTTAGACCAGTATTGGAAGGAAGGAGAAGCATAAAAGATTTTCTGGGAGGATTAAGAGGGGCAATCAGTCCATACGCCTAATTCTCCAAACCTTCCGGCTCAAAAACCATGACTTTCTGCCAGTCTGCGGCTAGTGGGTAATCTTGCACCCAGCGATAGCCTTCGATCTGTAGGAGAAAGCGAATTTCATCTTCTGTCATGGCTTTTTCGCAATGTTGGTGGCCGGAAATAGGATCGCGTATTTCCTCAAAAATATACAGTCTTCCTCCTGGTACCAGATGCCTCTTGATATCTGTCAACATAGGTTCAGGGTCTTCAAAGTGATGCAGAGAATTCCTGATCAATACGGCTTCTACCATCTGTTCTTGCAATCCAATACCATCAATGCTGCCCTGGATGATAGTAGGACGTGGCAGTTCTTTCGGCAAAAGCTGTATTTGACGTTCCATGCTGATTAGGCGATTGCTATCTAATTCATTCAGGTAAAGTTGATCTATTTCGAAAAGGAGTTGGAGCAGTAAACCGAATCCGCCGTCTCCTGCACCAATTTCTAGGAGACTGTTTACTTCCGCAAAGGGGTAGGCCATTAATTCCCCCAAGAGATCAGCTTGTTTGTTGAGCTGATAAAAAGGACGATCTCTGCTAGGAGGGTTAAAGAGGTGCTCGAGGTAGGTTTGGCGAAAATAGGCTAGGGTGGCTGCTTGTGTAAGGGTGCTGTGTTCGGTGGCGGTGAGGAATTGGGCTAGGTCTTTTTTGAATTGTTGATCCCCTGGAATGATTTGAGGGAAAGCCGCAGTTTGATTGAACTGGTTTAAGTAGAACCATAGGTCAAATTGGCTAGAGGCATCCAAGTCAGACTGCCGAATGGCTTGCCTTAGGCTTTCGAGCTGCTCCTTTAACAACAAACTATCCTGATGCGCTTGCGGCAGATACATTTGGAGCAGCCGGTCCTCAAACTCGTCATGTTTCCCTATCTGTTGCCCTCTACTCGATTGGCAATTCCATAGACAAATCATGAGTGCAAGGGACCAAAAGACTTTCATAGGTTCTAAATTAAACAATTCCGGGATGCAATAGAAACAATACAAGGGGCAATACTTGTTGTCCGTTGATCCCTTAAAATTACTACGATCCTGCTAATCTGGCTATTCTTGTTAATGGAAAGGAGCGATATTGGTCCTTACCAATACCGCTCCAACAACCAAATAAACATAGAATTCACCAGAATAATCAATGTTTACACGGGGTTCATCTTTCGCCATCAAGGACTCGTATTAATCATCTCGTTAAGTTCCTGCAAGGTATATCTAGAGTCATAGACACCCGCCCCCACCTGATAGGGTTGTCCTGGTACACTGATCAAGTAGCTAATCTTTCGCATAGGAGCATCCTCACCCGGTTTAGGCCAGCTGTATTCAATCCAAGCTCCCTTGTGGGTAGAAGCGGCTTCGCAGAGCTCAAGTCCATAGGGTTTGCCCTGGTAATCCGTATGCTGTAATATATCTCCACCTACTCGTTCAGGAAAGGCCGGATTGGCCATTACGAGATCAGCATGACAGTTTACCACAAAGACATAGCTGTCTTTCCAACTAAAGCTTGAATTCCGATCCCGTAAAGTCGTGAGCGCTTCCTTCCCCTGTTGGCTTAGCAGCATGGCGGCTTGTCGCACTTTCATGATTACTTCCTTGGGAGTTGCCTCCGCTTTGCCTTGGCGATTGGCATGACAATACCAAAGGCTGGTAGTGATGAACAGAACGAGCAGCCAGGATAGGGGTTTGGGTATTAGCTGTGTGCTTAGTGGCCAAGTATTGCTTGTTGTTGTTTTCATTGGTAGTGGATTATCGTGGGGACTGAGATTATTCTCGTTTTCGAATTTTAATCATTTGCATACGTCTATCACCTTGGATGCTGAGCAGATGTAGCCCACTAGGTGGATCGGCGATCATGAAATAGGGAAGGACCCAACTTTTTATCCTTCCTGTACCAGTTGTTGAGTGGTTTGGTAACGGCAGTAATGACCGGACCATTTTCCACGACTGGAAATTCTCCAACTAATCATTCCTCGCCAGTACTTTGGTGATTTCAGGTTAGAATATGTTTAAATTTCTGTGATTGAGCCTGTCCGGCGGCCAGACGGGCGAGAGTGAGCAAATTTTGTTCTGATCGAGGCAATAAACGTAGGCATACCTATAAGGTACGGCGAGGCTTTTTAACGCTGGACAGGAGAAAATTTGCCGTTCGTAGCCGATTAACGGGATTTTAAACATATTCTTAGAGAACTTTGATGTTTAAACAAATGCTGAGTTGCCGGATTCGGCTGTTGAGTAGTAGGTAAGAAGTTCAGATCTGAAGTAATAATGATGGAAACCGCAACGGGTTTTAATTAGTTCCCAAGTGTTACTTCAATAATAACAGTGTTGAGCTCAGACGAGATACATCTTGAACTTATTCTAACAAACACCCCTTTAAGGCAAAAAGGTTGGGTCTTTACTTAATTTTTCTGAAAATAAAATGAATTATCGAGCGGCAGCCCGGCTCAGTCGATCATTGATGGCCCGCCCTAAGCCCTCCTCTGGAAAGTATTCTGCTAGGATGATATCTAGGTCCATCTGATCCATTTCTCGCATGGCGGCAAAAAGCCTTTGTGCGGCTTCGGACAGGTTTCTGGACGGGGATAGCACCTTTTGGAAAACGATATCAGAATGCTTTAGTTGCTGGCTGAAGCATAGGATGCCTAACCTTTTTCCCTTTTGCTGCTCTATGAGCAGTGGAAGATCACCCAATAAGAAAGGGATTTTTGGGGCATAATGGCTTTTTAGCATACCAGGTGCTTGCGGATTAGAGGTAGAATGTGCTTGTACCTGGACCGGTCCGATAGCTGCTTCAATCGCCTCAATGGGCGTTCCGCCTTTCCGAAGAATAATTGCTCGACCTTCTTCAAAAGATACGATGGTACTTTCTACGCCCACTTGGCAAGGACCGCCATCAAGAATATAGCTCACCTTATTGCCCAATTGATCATCAACATGTTGGGCAGTCGTTGGACTAATATATCCGAATGGGTTAGCACTGGGAGCAGCTACTGGAAAATCCAAGGTGGCCAGCAAGGATTGCGTCATGGGGTGACTAGGGAGTCGGATGCCCACCCTTGACAAGCCAGCGGTTACTAGGTCTGGGATGATCGGTTTCTTGGGTAATAGGAGGGTTAAAGGGCCAGGCATGAAGGTAGCTGCTAGGGTATGCGCCAATTCCGGAATATCTTGTACCCATTCTTGTACACGATCCCAGGAGTTGGTGTGTACAATTAAGGGGTCAAAGGAGGGACGATCCTTGGCATCGAAGATTTTAGCAACGGCATCAGAGGCCAAGGCATTGGCTGCCAGGCCATAGACGGTTTCGGTAGGGATGGCCACTAGCTCTCCTGCCACCAGTTGTTGCTTCGCATAGGATAGGTCCATTCCGATCATGGCTGCAAAAGTAAGTTTTTGGGTAGTCACGCGAAGCGTTTTTTTGAATTTTTCAATCCTTTTTTGCGCTAATATGCCTATGCTTGCAGAAAAAAATATGACTTGGAAGGAGTCTTTTACCTTAGCTAGTACCCCTAGCGTGATTTTTGGCAGTGGAAAGCTGATGGTACTGCCCGAACTCGTACAAGCTTGGGGGCGTCGGGTACTCCTCATTACAGGCGGGAAATCCTTGGTCGGTAGTGCCCACTGGACCGGCCTAATTGAGCAAATGGAAGCGGCAGGTATTAGTTGGTGGCAATACGCTGTGTTGGGAGAACCCAGTCCCGCCGTGGTTGATCGTGCGGTAGCGCAATTCCGGGAGGAAGGGATTGAGGTGGTGGTAGGGATTGGCGGAGGGAGTGTTTTGGATGCGGGGAAGGCGATTGCAGCGATGTTTTGTGAAACGGCCTCAGTAAAACATTTTTTGGAAGGGGTAGGGGATCGAAAACCAAGTGGAAAGACTTTACCCTATATTGCTATTCCTACTACAGCGGGTACGGGGAGTGAAGCCACAAAGAATGCCGTCCTTTCAGAGGTGGGATCAAGTGGATTTAAGAAATCACTTCGGCATAATCGGTTCGTCCCAGCAGTAGCATTGATTGACCCAAGTCTTATGCTCACTTGTCCTAAGCACATTACTGCCTATAGCGGGATGGATGCCTTTACGCAGCTGTTAGAGTCTTATCTATCGAAAGAGGCTAGTCCATTTACCGATGCCCTGGCCATTGAGGGACTGGGATACATTGCGGATAGTTTGCCCAGTGTAGTTGAGCAGGGAGATGACCTATTCGCTAGAGAACAGGTTGCCTATGCTGCTTTCTTGTCCGGTATTTGCTTAGCCAATGCAGGCTTAGGAACGATTCATGGATTTGCTTCTTCAGTGGGAGCAAGGATCCCTATTCCTCACGGGGCATTGTGTGGTACGCTGATGGGGATTAGCAATCGACTCACAGTGGAGGGCCTAAATCGAACGGACGCGGCCTGGCATAAATACGAACGAGTGGGGCGCTTGTTTACACAAGAAGCCGGCAAATCTTCTGAATATTATGTAATGGGATTGTTGGATCAGATCGAGGAATGGGTAGAAAGCTTTGAACTCCCCCGACTTTCTCATTTTGGACTAGAAAAGGAGGAAATCCCCAATATTGCTGCTGCAACGAGCAATAAATTCAATCCAGTACAGTTATCTGAAGAAGAACGACAATTTATTTTGCAAACCAGATTATAACTACACGAGTATGAATTTTATCACTGTGAAACCCTCCCTGCTAGGGCTTCTCCTAGCCCTCCCTTGTTGGCTGCTCAGCCAAAACCTAGAACAACACATTTTGGATGTTCAATCTGACATCAAGCAGTTGGAATCCCAACAGAAAATGTTGGAAGGCCGATTGGAAGAATTAAAGTTACAGAAAGTACAGCGAGATCTGCGGGACATTGGTTTTCCCTCCGAAAACTACATTTTGCATACGGCGATGGCTTTGGAATATGATGAAGAACATGAGCAGGCCAAGTGGGTCGCACACATTATTACACCGGATATTATTGAGGGTAAGGTATTTCGATCGAATGATTTTAGACCTGATCCTAAGGTGAAAACGGGAACGGCGGTTGAAGAAGATTACTTCCTTAAGTATTTACAGCCCGATAGTTCTTACCAGTACGATGGTTATGGTTATGATAGAGGACACCTCGCTCCTTCTGCTGATTTTAGGTGGAGCCAAAAGGCCTTGTCAGAATCCTATTTTTATTCCAATATGTCACCGCAGCGGCCCGAATTCAACCGGGAGAGCTGGGCAGATCTAGAGACGCGCTTGCGAGGATATATATTTGATCATCCCACAGCAGAGTTGTACGTTGTTACAGGTCCTGTCTTGACTGACGGTTTGCCCAAAGTAGAGCGCAGTGTCAATCAGGTGAGTATCCCGGGAAAATACTTCAAAGTGGCACTGGACTTAAAGAACAAAAGGGCGATCGGTTTCATCATGCCCAATCAGAAATGCTCTGATCCGCTTGCTTCTTATGCCGTAACCGTAAATGAAGTGGAAGAACTAACGGGATTGGATTTTTTCAATGCCTTACCCGATGAGGTGGAAGACCAGTACGAAGCCAAATTAGACAAGAAGAGTTGGTTGCCAGATATTGCGAAAGGAGACGTGGATCCGATCAAGGCCCCGAGTCTGGCGCCTAACCATTTCAATACGGTACAAGCTAAACGCTATATGGGCTCGGGAGATGAGATCCAGGTGTGCGGTACGGTGGTGAGCACCCGATATAGCCGGAGTGGAAACCTTTGGCTGAATATCGATAAGCAATTCCCTAACCAGATATTTTCCGTCTTTATTCGGAAAAAGGATTTACCCAATTTCTCCTATAAAGCGGATGAAGTCTTGGCCAATACTGCCGCTTGCTTTTATGGCAAAGTACAGGACTTCAACGGCACACCGACGATGAATATCAATCGAGAAGAACACATCAAAACGGAGGTGCCTCGACAATAAAGTTAGGGCATTCCCGAAAAGACAACAGCCATCTCTACCTAGGTAAGATGGCTGTTGATCTATATAACGCAATTCTGATGTCTTATGGCATAATAAATCACTTTGTCTGCAGCAGCTCCCTTCGAAGCTCTGAGCCCACCAAATAAATTCCCGCCGCTAAATGATCTAGATCGATCGTTGGCCATTGACTTTTAGCTGTTGAATAGACAGAAGGACTAGCCGAAAATCCTATTTTTAGAGCATGAAACTCCAAACCACCCTACGAAAGTTTGAATCTGATCTCTGGGGATATCATATCCCGATCCCCACTGAAATTGCTGTGACTTTCATTGACGATTCCGGAAGGCGTGTTTTATGTACGCTAAACGGCCAACGGCCTATACACTGTGCTTTAATGCCAGATGGACAAGGTGGTTTCTTTATCAATGTCAACAAGGAACTGAGGAAGGAGCTGAATTTGAAATTGGGAGATTCGGTTGCGGTAGAATTGAAGAAAGACAAAAGTAAGTACGGAATGCCCGTGCCGGAAGAATTAGAAGCTTTATTTGAGGTGGATGAGGAAGGTAATGCTTTGTTTCATCAACTTACCGCTGGAAAGCAACGCAGCTTAATCTATTTGATTGGGAAGCCGAAGCGTTCGGATACACGCCTGCAGAAAGCGATCGTTGTGTTAGATTATCTCAAATCTACCCGTGGGCGCTTGGATTATAAGGAGTTGCATCAGGCTTTTAAGGATAGGAAGGGAACATAAGTGTGGAGAGCATCAGCCAAGCTGATACTCCCCAAGAAAAGTGTGCTTTTTCATTAGGCTGTAACCATTGCCGGTCCAGCAGCTATTATTTCTGGATTTACCAGAGACTGAAACTGATGGAAGTTGTTTTGGAACAATTCTACCAATTTATCCATGGTTTGATCGTAGGCTTCTTTATCTGCCCAGGTACTCCTCGGGTTCAAGACTTCACTAGGCACCCCCGGACAAGCCTGCGGCACCTGCAGCCCAAATCGAGGCTCTAACTGCATTTCTACCTGATCAAAACTACCGTTGTGGATAGCGTCAATGATGGCTCGAGTATATCGTAACTTGATACGCGATCCTTCACCATAGGGCCCACCGGTCCAACCCGTATTCACCAACCACGCTTTTGCACCCGAAGATTTAATTTTATCGGACAGCAATTCGGCGTATTTATTGGGATGCCACATCATAAAGGCTGCACCAAAGCAAGCAGAGAAGGTCGCTTGTGGCTCTTTCACCCCCATTTCCGTACCCGCCACTTTAGCCGTGTAGCCAGAAATGAAGTGGTAACTCGCCTGTTCTGGAGTTAGGCGGCTAACTGGAGGCAATACACCAAAAGCATCGCAAGTCAGAAAGATGATGTTCTTCGGTGTCCCCGCGACACAGGGCTTCTGAATATTGTCGATAAAATGGATGGGGTAAGAAGCTCGGGTGTTTTGGGTGATGGAAATATTGCTGTAATCTACTGCCCGAGTCGCCTTATCGTATACCACATTTTCTAGTATGGTTCCGAAACGGATGGCATTATAAATATCAGGCTCGTTTTCAGGGCTGAGGTCTATGGCCTTGGCGTAGCATCCACCCTCAATGTTGAAAACCCCATTTTCTGTCCAGCAATGCTCATCATCACCAATGAGTTTGCGTTTTGGATCTGCACTCAAGGTGGTCTTCCCGGTTCCGGAAAGCCCAAAAAGAATGCTCACATCTCCGGCCTCTCCCACATTAGCTGAGCAGTGCATGGGAAGGACATCCTGTAAAGGCATTAAATAGTTCATGACGGAGAAGACCCCTTTCTTCATTTCACCAGCATACTCCGTACCCAGAATCACAATTTCCTTGTGTTCTAAGCTCAAATCCACACTGGTAGTGGATGTCATTTGAGAGGTGTAGCGGTTGGCCGGGAAGCTGCCGCCATTGAAGATGGTATAGTCCGGCTCGCCAAAATCTGCCAATTCTTTAGCAGTTGGCATGATCAGCATATTCTGCATAAATAGGGCATGATAGGCCCGCGTACAGATCACTCGTATTTTGAGGCGATAATTGGAGTCCCAACCGGCAAATGCGTCGACTACAAATACTCTTTCTCTACTATTAAGGTAATCAATGGCGCGCTCGCGGTTGATCATAAAAGTATGTTCATCCAGCTCGATATTGATATCACCCCAATCAATGTTTTCAGCCGAAGGTGCGGCCTTGACAATGCGTTTATCTTTAGGACTTCTACCCGTTTTTGTTCCCGAATAGACGAGTAGTGCCCCTACATCTGAAATAGCAGTGCCTTTTTCGAGTCGCAATGCAATTTCATATAGTTCTGGCGTACTACAATTTCTGTAGATCTCTTTGGTGTTAATTTGATACTGTGATAGATCAAAGGCCATAGGAAGCAGTTTTAATGAACAACAAAAAAATGGAAGCCGTGAAGGTGGAATCGGAATTCTAACCTTTACCATTCAAAGTTATGGGTACGGCTTTCTGATTGTGCTTACAAACCTTATCGCTTAGGCTGACTTTTGTCAGTGTTTCAGATTGATGAAGAATGGTAGGTGTTAATCTTTACAGCAAAAAATTAACTAAAGAGCCACTACATAATTTTGTATCATTGTTTTTGGCTACAGGCAAATCAGGAACCCTTCAAGCTTAGTTTATGTCGCATCGTAAAATTGCCGTCTTTTCGGCTGCTCATCAACCTTTTTCTCTCGAAGTAGCCGAAATCCCGAACTTGGGAAGTGGAGAAATTTTGGTGAAGAATGAATATGTCACCCTCTGCCGTAGTGACCTCAATACCTTTAGTGGCAAAAGGCTGGAGAAGACACCGACTATTCTTGGACATGAAATTGTCGGCAGGCTGGTCGGCTTTTCAGAAGACCATGCCAGAACCGATTCCCGCGGTACTGCCTTAAAGGTGGGCGATCGAGTGTCTTGGGCGATCTATGCCAGTGATCCTAATGATCCCTTGTCAGAACAAGGCATTCCGCAGAAAGCAGCTGATCTATTCAAATATGGACACGAGCGAATCAGTGCGGAAAGCAATTGGCATGGTGGTTTAGCTACGCATACCCTCATTCGGAGGAACACGCCCTTGGCTAAAATAGATGAGGCTATTCCGCTACCGGTAGCTGCTACGATAAATTGTGCGGTGGCCACCGCTGCTGGTGCGATCCGCTTAGCAGGTGAGTTGACGGGTAAAACGGTTCTCATTTCAGGGACGGGGATGCTGGGGGTGGTAGGTTGTGCTATGAGTAAAGCCAAGGGCGCAAGCCGGGTGGTGGCTCTTGATGTCAACAAGGAAAGATTAGTGCAGGCTCAGTATTTCGGCGCAGATACTACCATACTTGTGCAGGAAGGGTGGGAACAAGAGCTTTCTGAAAGCCTTGGCCAACGACATCCCATCGACCTAGTGTTGGAGTTTAGTGGGGTGAAAAGTGCCATGGAATCTACGCTGAAAGTGCTGGGTATTGGTGGGACAGCGGTCTGGGTAGGTGCTACGCATCCTCATTCCCAAGTGCAAATCGATGCAGAACAGTTGATTCGGAAGCTTTCTACTATAAAAGGTCTACATAATTATAATGAGCGCGATTTTATTAGCGCTGTAGATTTTATGGAAAAGAATTATGCTCGATTCCCTTTCGAAGATTTGATTGACGACTGCTTTTCGTTGGAACAAGTAGATGAAGCGTTCACCTATGCATTGAAGGAAAATCCCTTCCGGGTAGGATTAAAGATTTCCTAGTGCTGTTCAAGTATTGTAGCCTTATGCCAGCTAACTTTATCTCATACCAGAAGCTCTTCCTTGCTTTTGCTTTGACGGTCTGCGTCGGAGTATCTCCAGCCCAATCCATTCAGCAGCTGAAAAAACAGCAGCAATGGGAAAAGAAAAAGATCGCCAAAGGGTTAAAATTGTATACTTGGCACATCGATGCTTTGTTTGATTCGCAGCAATCCATTAGTGTCCTACAGATCAAGAAAAACCGAAAGTTCTCCATAGCTTATGAAAGCACAGCCTTAAAACCAACAAGTCAGTTTGCCCAAGAGACGAAGGCGTTGGCAGCTGTCAATGCAGGCTTCTTTAATATGAAGAATGGAGGTTCTGTTAGTTACTTGAAGGTTGGGGATGAAATTATTGCAGAAAATGCTTCTACTAATCCAGTGATTACCACTCATGCAATTGCGATCACGCGAAACGGGAGGCTTAAGATAGTATCAAATCCTAAGGTAAAGGAGCTGGAATCCGAGCGAAGTATTGAATATGTATTGTTTACTGGTCCATTACTATTGCAGGATGGCCAAGCCGGCGACTTACCTGATAACAATTTTAGCAATCGAAGGCACCCTAGGACTTGTGCTTGCACTCGCAATAATGGCCAATCTCTGCTAGTAACTATAGATGGAAGAAATGCAAAAGCCCAAGGGATGTCCCTCGAAGAATTAACGGAACTTTTGAAATTACTGAAGTGCAAGCAAGCCATCAATCTGGATGGGGGAGGATCTACCACAATGTGGGTGGTTGGACAAGGGGTGGTTAATCATCCCTCTGACAATAAAAAATTCGATACCGCGGGAGAAAGACGTGTGGCCAATGCAATTTTAGTACATTGACCTGTATATTCGCAGCAATACTAATATAGGGTTGCTATTTCTGAATCAAGCAAATAGTAGCTAATGACAAAATCGCTTACCCGCCGCCAACTCGAGCTCCGATCCGGGCTGTTCTTCTCTATTTTCTGCATGTCTGCTGCATTCATTACTTATTGTAGTATGTATGCCTTTCGCAAACCTTTTTCTGCGGGCATCTTTGCTGACCTACAACTCTGGGGGATTGACTATAAGATTATTTTAATTACCACCCAGGTTTTGGGTTACATGTTATCGAAGTTTATCGGGATCCGGGTGGTTTCTGAGATGACCCCTGGTAGACGGGTTGTTAGCATCCTGGGTTTGATCGGGGTGGCCTGGATAGCCCTGTTATTGTTGGCCATTACACCCTATCCTTACAATTTCATCTGGCTTTTTCTCAATGGATTACCCCTTGGCATGATCTGGGGGATTGTTTTTAGTTTCCTCGAAGGTCGGCGAAATACAGAACTACTCGGAGCAGGCATGAGTGCGAGTTTCATTGTAGCTTCCGGTTTGGTGAAAGCGGTAGGAAGGGCCATGGTGGATAACTATGGGGTCTCCGAGTTCTGGATGCCTTTCTTCGTGGGACTCCTTTTCGTACCTACGCTGATACTGGGCGTGTGGATGTTAAGTAAGATCCCTCCACCAAGCTTGGAAGACGAGGAGGAAAGGACGAAGCGTATTCCCATGAATGGCGCCCAGCGTTGGGCGTTTTTCCGCTCCTTTGCTCCAGGAATCGTGCTCATGGTATTGGTTTATACTGCGCTGACCATTTTCCGGGACTTGCGTGACAATTTTGCCGTGGAACTGTGGGCAGGACTAGGCTATGCTGACGCTCCGGAGGTATTGCTGACTGCTGAGATTCCCATTGCCATATGCGTCTTTGTGATCATCGCCTTTATGATTGTGATCAAAAATAACCAACTAGCCTTTTACGCCAATCTCGGCATGATTCTCCTGGGCGGGCTGCTGCTACTAGCCACCACTTACCTTTTTCAACAGGGACATATGCACCCCGCCGCCTGGATGATCTTGGTAGGCTTTGGCATGTATCTGTCCTATGTAAGTTATCATACCATGTTGTTTGAGCGTTGGATTGCTTTGTTCAAATATCAAAGTAATATCGGGTTCTTGATGTATGTGGCGGATGCCTTCGGGTATTTAGGAAGCGTAGGTATTCTATTCTATAAGAACTTCAGCAGTCCCGATCTAAATTGGTTGGATTTTATTCTTAAGGTTTCCTATGTGATTGGAATTCTAATAGTTGTACTCAGTCTGTTAGCTTTCTTTTATTTCAAGTTTAGACAAAAGCAAGTGCATCCCGAAAATCTTGATAGAAGTGAGATTATGACGTGATATGTCAATTTTAAGGATTTGTCAGACGGTAGATTTGTTCCATCATTCATTCACTGTTAAAGACATAGATCATGGAAGAACAAGTCTTTCCGAAGGGAATACTCCCTGTTTTACCCGTCTCTGATATTAAGGCCACAGCGGATTATTATCAGCAAAAACTGCAATTTCAAGAGAACTTTCGTCAGCAAACTCCAGATGGTACGGCGATCAATGCGCAAGTGGCACTTGAGGGTTCTACCTTGATGTTGAATCTAAATCCCGATAAGGCTTCTTTGGAAGGTGGTGGCGTCTATTTCTGGATCAGGTTATACGATTTAAATATCGACGATTACTATCAGAGCTTACAGAAAGCTGGTGTACAAATCGTCGAGCCAATCCAAGATCAGTTTTGGGGGGATCGCTCTTTCACGATTAAGGACTGCAATAACTATTTTCTGGCCTTTAATCAAAAAATCTAGTGGAAGGGCGGCAGCGTTCCTTCTGAATTTGCAGATCTGCTACGCTTTGGAAGGAGCGCTTCACCTCCAATCACATGCTAAGCAAAGGCCATCTCCCGATTATACTTATAACGGTATTCTATCGGAGACAATCCCGTATATTTCTTAAATACTCTTCTAAAGGCCTTCTCATCCATGTAGCCCACATTGTACATCACCTCATTGACATTCAAGACAGATGATTCTAGGCTTTTTTTGGCTGCCTCAATCCTAACCCGTTGAATGTATTCCGAGGGGGTATTCATAGTGGCTTTTTTGAACCTTCTGATGAAGTTTCGATCGCTAATGGCAAATTGACTGGCTAGGGTTTTTACACTCAGTTTTTCCTCAAACTTCTTTTCTATATAGAGCTGCGCTTCCTTGATCACCTCATCTGTATGCTCTTTTTGCCCATTGAATATGGCGAACTGATCTTGATTAAACCGATCTACTTCAATCTCAGCCACTTTGGAACAATAGATCGCCACTTCCCGACCATAGTATTTTTCGATTAGATACAGAATTAGATTAAGAAAAGAATAGGCTCCGCCGCTGGAATAAATGCCATTGTCCTCACAAATGATCTTATCGGAGACTAGATTTATTTTGGGATACTGTTGGGCAAATTTCTGCTGTACAATCCAATGCGTAGCGCAGCTCTTCCCATTTAGTAGTCCGGTTTCTGCGAGTAAAAAGGCGCTTCGACATAAGCTCGCAATCTCTGTATGGTGCTGTATTCTGCACTTTTTTATCCAGTCAATGAAGGCTTGGTTCTTGATGATTTCATCATCCAGGTTGCCCGTAATACCTGAAATGATAATCAAATCGGTCTGATTGATCTCATGGATCGTTTTGGTTGGCATTACCTGGAAAAGCCCCTGATAGGATCGAGCTTCCTGATGTAAGCCCACCAAATCAATTTTGAATAGATCTTCTTGACGGAATCCGATCCGTTTAGAATAGCTATTAGCCATTTTGAAAAGATTATATGTGCCAACAATGGTATCTAAAATGGCAGCTCCGGCCGGTAGAATAATACTAAGATGCTTCATGATCCTTTATACTTTGGCATAAAGGTAAAAAAATACTTTGGCGTATTTAGCCCCGTAGGCTGTCGTAAATGACACCTTCGACAGGTTTGTAAATGCCGCATCTTTGTGATGTAATTTAATTCATTCATCACTTAGAATCATAAAAAATGAAAAATCAAGAAATCACTGTAGTGTACAAATGGACCGCTAATCCTGGGAAAGCAGCAGAATTGAAAGCCATTTATGAGCAGGTTACAAAGGATATGCAGGAAAAGGAGCCAGGTGCCCTTAAGGTAGTGTGCTTTTTCGATGAGAAAGCCAATGCCCTACTTGTGCAGGATGTATTTGAGGATGCCGCCGCACTAGGTTTTCATTTAGGTGTTACGGCTGCTGGGCACTTTCCCGCACTAACACAGATTGCGGTTCCGGGGCCTTTCTTCTTCTGCGGAGATGTTCCTGAGGATATTCAGCAGGCAGCGGTGGGTATGGGATTGGATGCTGTTTTTGCAGCACGAATTGCTGGATTTGAGCGAGTGGCGGTGTAATGAAGAAGACCTATAATCCTGAAGCTGATTTCGACTGGATCGCTGAATGAACACTGGGAGTTCTGTTAATGCTATTCGTGTTTATCTTACACTGGCTTTCTCCGGTCCGCACTTGGGACCAAGATCATCCCAATTGGGGTAATCTGGGCTCCGCCTTGGAAGGAAAGGGAAGGTGGAAAGGGCGAGACCTTTCCACCTGCTCGTTGTAGATATTAATTCTCCGCTGTAGGAGGGATATTGAACATATATCGAGCGATCCTCCAATCGGCACCGATTTTTTCGAATATCCAAAGTTCCCTATTGATTTCCGGTACTACTGCTCCGGACTCGCGAATTACTCTTGTGCCGGTAGAAGTAGTCGTTGCGTAGGCCGAATTACCGTCTACTACAATTTGATCCATATCTATATCAAATTTCAATGTTAGCTGTAGCATAGAAAAGGCATAGGAATAGAAATTATGAATAGCTGCTTTTCCCGTAGCATGGGGGAAGTTGGCAGGAATCAAAATAGCATCTTCTTTGTACAGACTCGCAGCTAAGTCGGCATCGGCCGTATTGGTAGCTGTTTGATAACTGTGGAGTATTTCTGCGATCTTTTGTTTTTCCGCTAGCATTCTAGATAGATTTTACGGTTATTATAGTTGTGTCAATCCCCCATCCACGGCTAAATCGACACCGGCTATGTAGGAGGAGTCATCGGAAGCTAAAAACAAAGCTGCCTTGGCAATTTCGTCCGCACTTCCAATCCGCTTCATGGGGTTCTCGGCTGCGAAACCGGCCTTGGCAGCCGATAGAGCTTCTGACGGAATGCCAACCTTTTCCATGATTGGCGTATCTATAGGACCAGGAGAGATGCCGTTAACGCGAATTCCTTTGGGCAATAAATCTCCCGAAAGCGTTCTAGCCAGGCTTCTTGCGGCTGCTTTGGTCGCACCGTAGACGCTCATATTCGGAGACCCAATCTGGCCGGCAGCTGAGGTGGTGATGATAATTGAACCGCCTTCATCCATTAAGGGAGCAGCTCGTTGGACATTAAAGAATAGACCTTTAAAGTTGGTGTTGGATAGCTCATCAAACCGCTCCTCTGTAACGATTTCCATGGGCTCAAACTTGGCGATTCCCGCATTCAGGAACAAGATGTCAATCCTGCCATATCGGTCCTTTATAGCAGCATAGAGCTCGTCTATATCCACCAAGTTTGCAGTATCGGAGGTCATGCCAATAGCATTTTCCCCAATTTCTTTAGCAGCACTTTCCACTACCTCCTTTCTTCTTCCCGTAATAATAACTTTGGCTCCTTCCTTATGAAAAAGTTTGGCGGTGGCTAGCCCGATGCCGCTATTTCCGCCGGTAATGACCGCGATTTTGTTTTCGAGTTTCATCTAAAGTTTCTTTGATAATTAATACGATATCACAAATTTATCGCGTATGTTTAAACCAGTCAAAAATTAGGGTACGCACAAAAAAGTTCGTAAATGAGAAAATCCAATTCGACAAATCTTGAAAACGAAAAACGCTTAGAAGATACTTGTGGATTGACCTATGCCATGATCTTGATGAAGGGCCGGTGGACCATCAACGTAATGTGGCGGATTCACAATGGAGCTAATCGATATGGCTTGCTCAAAAAGGAGATAGAGGGCATCTCAGAAAAGATGCTGACGCAGCGCCTAAGGGATTTAGAAGAAATGGGATTAGTGATCCGGAAAGATTTTCGAACTGTACCTCCGCACGTTGAATATCACTTATCCTCGGCAGGAGAAGCCTTCGTTCCGGTAATTATGGCGCTTTGTGAATGGGGTGATAAGGTTCGTCCAGTCACAAAGACTTTGATTGCCCGATGACTATTATTACATTACTTATTAATTCTGGCTTCGTGTAAAGAAGGTAGGGGGTACCAGTGCGACTCTAGAGCCGCTTTGAAATTAAAACGACTAAAATAGCGGCATCGTAGGTGGATAGAGCGTTGGTCACTGTATACTACTGAGTGTCATCTTGGGTTCCCTTCTTTTCCATGATGACATATTCTACCTCACCTCTAGAAAAGTACTGATTCGTCTTTATCATCCCAAACCGCTCATAAAATGTAGTTTTCTTCAGCCGGGCATTGCACCAGATCCTTTTTACGCCTAGCCTGGAAAGTTCTTCAAAAAGGTAAGCGAGCAATTGTGAGCCGTAGCCTTTACCTTGCTCCTCTTCCAATGTAGCAAATTTCCGAAACTGAGCTTCGTTATTGTCAATGAATGCGGACACTATGGAAACAATCTGATTGTCAATCCATAGGCCGAAGTGTAAGCCTTGCGGATCTTCGGTCAACTTAATGTAGTCAATGGGTTTATCCGGCCACATCACTTGGTGTCTGATCGGCCAAGTATCTTGGTGAGTTATCCTTTTGATCTCCATGTAGGTATTCAATCAAGTTTCTTGTCGGTCTATTTCAATTTCACCACTTTCCCTTTCTTAGCGCTCTTCTTGGCGGCGTCTAGGATTTCCACTACAATCAGGTTGTTCTCGAGAGAGGATAGATCGTATGGCTCGGGTTGCAGGCGTCCTTGGACTACGGCGGCCAGGTAGGCGAACGGATCATTGATCGGGTTTGGTCTTTCGGCTAGTTTTTCGCTGACCTCTTTAGCCTTTTCCGTGGGGCGAGATCGCATTTGACTCCGATTCTCGGCAATGATATAGCCTTCCTTACCATAAATCTCGGTGTCCTTACGAGAGTAGGGCCAATTCCAGGAAGCTTGGATAATCCCTTGCGCTTCAGGATAGCTTAGTACGATAGTAGCTTCGTCATCTACCTTGGGATAGACTTCAGGTTTAATCGTTTGCAAAGTAGCAGAAACACTGTTGGGTCTTTGTCCTTTCATCAACCAGGTCATGAGGTTGGCGCCATAGCAGCCGAAGTCCGTCACGGCTCCTCCGCCATTGAGTACGGGATCGGTCAGCCAATCCAGGAATTCCTGATTTACGCCGATCTCCTTTGGCCCTTGATGCCCATCATGGATCACCATTTTTCGGATCGGACCAATGTGCTTTTTCTCATGCACCAATTCATAAGCTTTGTGATTGGTAGCATACCAGGTGGTTTCATAATTGGTAAGCAGTTGAATCTTGTGTTGACGAGCTAAGGCAGCCATCTTTTGGGCGTGCTTGCTACTGACGGCCAAAGGCTTCTCCACCATCACGTGTATGCCGCGAGGTGCGCAAATTTCTACGGTTTCCAGATGTTCAAAAGTACTGTTGAAGGCAGTGACGGCTTCCGGATTGGTTTTATCCAACATTTCTTCAAGAGAGGGAAAGACAATATCCATGGAAAAGCCATGTTGTTTGGCGAAGCGTTCGGCTAGTGCACGATTGGGCTCAGCAATGCCGACTATTTCGATGTCTCCTCGATCTTCCCGACCCAATATCCAGTGTACATGGGTATGGGTGAGACCCGCTACACCAATTCGGAGCGGAGTCTGATTGGATTTGTTTTGACCGTATCCAAAGACGGTGAGCAGGCTGCTAATGAGGCTTAGTAGCAAGGTTTTAGGTTTCAACATTTCTAACAGGTTTGAGTGATATTTTATTAAGAATTATTGGTTCTCTGACAATTTTTGTGTTTTAGAGTCACCCTTTTAGCTACAACTCTTGCTTCCACTGGGCGCAATTCTTCTAGCTAAAACGCTGCCTGTCTAGCTAGCCAGATAGAACCACTAAAATTGTCGGAGAACGAGATTATTCCTTTCGTTTATAACCTTTTATACGGTAGTATTCTTTCCGTTGAGATAGTCCTAAGAAGCTAGGATCTTTCATGCTCATAAGCCAGTCTTGCTGTTTTTTATTAAGCTTTTTAACCACCTTTTTCTTCCGGCTAGCTATGTCCGTTTCTTCTCCGATATCTAGCTTCAAATCAAAAAGGCGCGGCTCATTCTTTTGTCCAGTCATTAGTTTCCAACCAGACGTCCCCTCCTGAGCAATATACCAATTTTGATCAAACTTCCGCCAAAACAGGTACTCATGAGGACTTCCGGTGTCGCTTCCATTTAGATAAGGAATAAGGTTGACCCCATCGTAGGGATGACTGGCCCGGATAGGTGCACTGGCCTCGGATACAGCGGTGGCAAAGATGTCAAGAGAAATTACGGCTTTTTCATACACTTGGCCAGCAGGAATTTGGCCAGGCCATTGTACGGCAAAGGGTACCCGGACACCTCCTTCGAATAGACTGCCTTTGCCTTCCTTGAGGGGCCCATTATCAGAGCCATTTTTCTTTTCTGGGCCACCATTGTCAGAAAGAAAAAATACTATGGTGTTGTCTTCAAGTCCCATCTTCTCTAATGCATCCAACAAATGTCCTACCCCATCATCCACCGCACTAACCATGGCGGCATAGGTCCGCCTTTTCTTGTTTTTAATATGAGCGAAGCGATCAGTGTACTTGGGGGTGGCCTGTAAAGGGCCATGCGGAGCATTATAGGCTAGGTATAGGAAGAATGGATGGTCAGGATTACGTTGTACAAATTTTACAGCTTCGCGGGAAAGCGCATCCGTTAGATATTCCTTTTCATCTACCCGCGTGTAATCACTCATTAACTTGGTGCGGTAACCGTCATTTTGTTTTTCAATGTCATTGATATCCCATAACACCCATTCCTTGGGAAAGTACCGATGCCCTCCACTTAGGAAGCCGAAGAATTCACTGAATCCTCGCTTCAGCGGATGAAGCGTAGGATGGGCACCTAGATGCCACTTTCCGATGGCCATACTTTGATAGCCTACTTTCCCTAAGACCGTGGCTAGCGTCTGTTCTGTTAGTGGCAGTCCCATGGTACTATCCTCAGGTGCTAATACGGGATTGCGACCAAAACCGAATCGATCTTGGTACCTGCCTGTGATCAACCCCGCTCGACTAGGGCCACAAACGGGATAGCTAACATATCCATTGGAAAATACCGTTCCATTCCTAGCAATCCGGTCTATATTAGGAGTGGGAATATCTTTGCAGCCATTAAATCCCACATCTCCATAGCCTTGGTCATCGGTGAGAATTATGATGACATTCGGGGCTTCAGTCTTTTGACTCTGCAAGGCGGAAATGGGAAGGAGGAGGATCAGTAATAAGCGGCAAAGGCGGTCCATATTATTTTTACGCCAAACTACAAGTTTGGGCCGAGCTTCATGGTCGTTTTTTCGGCAATCAGCTGGCAGAAACTCTGCAATTTCAAGTTGGGGTCAAGTTTTGAAGAACAAGCTCTCTTATCCTTTGGACAATAGATTCTCCAGGAACCTACGCACCTTATTAGTGCTCGTCCGAACCTGATATCGCAAGATGAAGTAGAGTATTCCGAAGATTAACAGACTATGCCCTACGATTATCAGTGGAATGAGTCCTGGTTCATGGTCTAGACTTCCGGACAAAACAATAGTTAGAATAATACCGTAGGAAGCGATCAAGCCCCAGAAAATGAGTTTCAAGGTCGTTTCAGGATAGCCGATATGCGTGGTTACGACGGTTTGTCTAAAATCCGAACTAACGCTCCCGGTAATCCTAGCCATCTCATTGTTGGATTCAAAGGCCCTGCGGGTTCGCTTGATTTTGAAGCCATTGGGTGTAACCCATCCTTTATAGGGCTTTAATTTGGAATTGAAACTTTCAAAGAATTTGGGCCCTGTATCCTCATCTATATTCTCCTTTAGTAAGGTGAGAAAAGCTGTCTTGTCCATATCCACTGGGATAGAGAACTCATCTTCCAGCTTGAGCTTGGTGATAATGCGTTGGTAAGTGGTTGGTGTACTTGGTCTCATGGGTGAATAAGGGTTTGTGTATGCTTGTGGTTTGAAAGATAGAAAAAGTCCCATGGAAGCGCCCAGTTTGTTCGAAAAAGGGCAGCAGAAAATTGACCAATGCTTTCATTTGTGTAGATGAAAAATAGAAAATGAACCGGGGATAGAGGAGGGGCAGTTCTTGGATTTTGACCTTCAGCTACTCCTGGAACTGGTATTGCGAGCTTTGGAAGTAAATCAAATCTATTGGGCAAAGGATCTGATTCCAGAAGAATGTCACATCCCTGGCAGGCCTCCTAAACGCAGGGTAATAGGGCTAGAAATACGCTTTTCAGGCAGTGTTGGATGGGATGTCGGAATAAACAAAAATATTAATTGCCGATACTAGGGAATTTTATCAACTTTGCGGCCGCAAAAGCGTAATGTATAAAAACCCATAAAAATAAAACCTGACAACCGTTTATGGACAAGAATTCATTGAAAGAAGAAGCCCTCTTTTATCATTCCACCGGACGTCCCGGAAAGATCGAAGTGATCCCCACCACACAGACGGCCAACCAGCGGGACCTATCGCTTGCCTATTCCCCAGGGGTGGCAGAACCCTGCCTCGCCATTGCCGAAGAAACCAGCGATGTATATCGCTATACGGCTAAAGGTAATTTGGTAGCAGTGATCAGTAATGGAACGGCTGTATTAGGCCTTGGTGATATCGGCGCGGAGGCAAGTAAGCCCGTGATGGAAGGGAAAGGATTGTTATTTAAGATATACGCTGATATTGATTGTTTTGATTTGGAGTTGGATACGAAGAATGTCGACGACTTTATCAAGACAGTTAAAATCCTAGAACCTACCTTCGGTGGGGTGAACCTGGAGGATATTTCTGCGCCCGATTGCTTTGAGATTGAGGAGCGCTTGAAAGAGGAATTGAATATTCCGGTGATGCATGATGACCAGCATGGTACAGCGATCATTAGTGGTGCTGCTTTGCTCAATGCGCTGGAGCTAGTGGGCAAAAAAATAGATGAAGTCAAGATCATTGTGAATGGGGCAGGGGCTTCGGCTATATCCTGTACCCGGATCTACGTCTCCTTGGGCGCGAAGAAGGAGAACATCTTCATGTACGATAGTAAAGGTTTGATACACCCGGATCGCGATAATTTGACGGGTAAAAAGCCGGAATTTGTCAATGGTAGTGTTCCCGCTAGCACTTCTTTGGCAGAAAGCCTAGATGGAGCGGATGTTTTCATCGGCTTATCCAGAGGTAATGTGCTAAGTAAGGATATGGTAAGTAAGATGGCGGAGGACTGCATCATCTTTGCGATGGCTAATCCCACGCCGGAAATCAGCTATGAAGATGCCAAGGAGGCTCGCCCGGATTGCATCATGGCTACCGGCCGATCCGACTACCCCAATCAAGTGAATAATGTACTTGGTTTTCCCTTTATCTTCCGGGGCGCCTTGGATGTACGCGCCTCTGAGATCAATGAGGAGATGAAATTGGGTGCCATCTATGCTTTGGCAGAACTAGCCAAAAAGCCGGTACCGGATATCGTGAACCTGGCCTACAATACAGAAAATCTAAGATTTGGCCGAGACTATATCATTCCTAAGCCGGTTGATCCACGCTTGATTACCACCGTGGCTCCAGCCGTTGCGAAAGCCGCCATGGACAGCGGGGTAGCAAAAGCCCCTATCCAAGATTGGGACAAATACATTTTGGAATTGTCGATGCGCCTAGGGAAGGACCGAACACTAACGAGTGTAATCGAAACCAAGGCGCGACAAGACATACAAAGGGTTGTCTTTGCAGATGCGGAGAACAGTTCGGTATTGAAGGCCGCACAAGTGGTCGTAGAAGAAAAAATCGCCCACCCCATCCTGCTGGGCAATAGAGGGAAGGTAGAAGAAATGATGGCTCAACTCGATATACAGTTGGATGGAGTGCGAATCATTGATCCCAAAGTGTCGGTGGATGCCGATGAGGAGGCCACGATGAAAGACTATGTGCAACGTTTTTATGAAAAACGGAGGCGAAAAGGGATTACAGCCGTAGATGCAGCCAATGCGATGCGTGGGAGGAGTCATTATGGAGCCATGATGGTGGAGACGGGAGATGCGGACGCTATGATCGGTGGATTGACCAATAAATATCCTAATACCATTCGTCCTGCCCTACAAATCATTGGTTCTCGAGAAGGCGTGAACAAGGTGGCTAGTATTCACATCTTTATGACGAAATTTGGCCCCTTATTCATTGCGGATACGACTATCAATCATCACTTGAGCTCTGAGGATATCGCAGATATTACTGAGTTAGTTGTGGAGCAGGTAAAAACGTTTAATATTGAGCCCAAGGTGGCTTTAGTCACCTATTCTAATTTTGGTTCTGTACCCAACGGGGAGTCGGCGGTTTTGATGCGAAAGGCTACGCAAATTCTGCATGAGCGTCATCCTGATTTGATTGTAGATGGAGAGATGCAGGCACACATGGCTTTCAATGAGGATTTGTTGAAGGAGCTGTATCCTTTCTCCAAGTTGGCTGGTCATCGTGCGAATACCTTGATTTTCCCTAATCTTTCCTCCGCCAATATTGCTTATAATCTTTTGGGTAATGTTTCTGAGATGGAGATGATTGGGCCAATCCTACTGGGACTGAAAAAGCCCGTACATATTCTGCAGCTGGGCGCTTCGGTGCGTCAGATTGTCGATATGGTAGGGATTGCAGCGGTGCACGCACAGGAGAGTAAGAAGTAATAGACTAGAGGACAGGTGTCAGAAGACAGATGTCAGAGGACAGTCAGGCAAGGTCTCTGCAATCTGTCCTCTGTCCTCTGACATCAAGCCACATAAAAGTCAAAAAGCTCGCTAAGTAGTTGCTGTGGATTTTCACATAGCCCAGGGTGGGGCCTAGAACTTTGTACGATAGTACTTCGATTGGCTGTTAGCCAGCGAAAGCGATAGGCTTGATCCTGCTGCCCAATGGCTCCGCCCTTTGGATGCCCAGCACAGACTTCTTCCCAGGCTTTGAGGTAGGATTTCAATTGATCGATATCCACTTCTTTTGAAAAGGCACTAATGCGCTTTTCGTCGATCTTATATTTCATCCCGAGGTACCGCTTGCGCTTCGAAAATAGGATCACCCCGATATTGATAAATTCCTCACGCTCTACCTTTGGCAGGACTCGGATCACCGCATATTCGTATGTTACTTTATCTGGCATCGGCGGCTTCTTTTGCGAGTGATTCAATGCGAGATAATTTAGCCATGAGGAAGGTGATGTAGGCAGCTCTCTTTTCACTTGGCGATAAAGGACTGCCCTCTTCCACTAGCCAGTCTTCGGGGATACTATCGACAATGTCTTTTATCACACTTTCATTCAGGCTGATCTGAATCTGTTTAGCTGCTTCAGATAACTCAGTTGCACGCGAAAGCAAGACATGATCCTTAATATTGGGAAAAGAGCGTGGAAGATGAGATTCCCAGTTCTTCCAGTTGTGATGAAAATATAAGCTTGCTCCGTGATCAATCAACCACAACTCCCGATTCCAAATCAACAAGTTGGTATTCTTGGCCGTCCGGTCGATATTGATAATCATGCTATCCAATAGCACCACTTTCGAGGCGGATAAGGCATCGGTCTCTGATACAAGAGGGTCATAGGTAATCGCACCAGAAAGAAAATGCAATCCCAGGTTCAAACCCACACTAAATTGCAAGAGATCCTGGATTTCTTGATCCGGTTCCGTTCTCCCAAAAGACGCATCCAGTTCCATGAAAACCAATTCCGGCACCTTCAAGCCCATAGCCCTCGCCAACTCTCCGCCGATCAACTCCGCAATCAAGGCTTTCTTCCCCTGGCCCGCCCCTCGAAACTTGATCACATAGAAGAAATCATCGTCGGCCTTCACAATAGCTGGCAAGGACCCTCCCTCGCGCAGCGGCTGCAAATATTGTACAGTATTAACTGTCCGAATATCGATTTGACTCATGAGGCAAAAGTAGGGAATTATTGGGAGTGTCGAGAGGACAGCTGCTAGCTAGTCATGAACACGGATTAGTGGGGCCGATAGCTCATGAAAACCACCTACCATGGAGCGACAAACGATGGACCCAACTCGGGCACGAGCACGCTCGCATTCCCCCTCATCTGTCAAGGCAGTGATCTGACCTCTGTCTTCATTTCTGCCCTAAAAACTATACACCACATCCTCCAAAGGCATTTGCGGTTGCAAGGCCAGCTTCTTGCGCAGACGTTGGCGCGCCTTTTTCACGCCCTCTTGAGAGATATTGAGTAGGGTAGCAATCTCCTTGGAACTGAGGTTCATTTTTAGGAGTGCCATGAGGCGCAATTCGTTGGAGGTGATTTTAGGGTAGGCCATTTTGATGTTCTTATTGAAATCTTTGTGCACTTCTTCGAATCTGCGTTTGAAGTTTTCCCAGTTGGTGTCGTCCTTGATGTTGATGTCGATGGTATTGATGAGGCGATTGTATTGGCGGGTATCTGGAGCATTAGCCTTGAGGGCTTTGATCTTATCTTTTAGATCTTCCAGGATCTCATTTTTGTGAGAGAGTTGGAGGGTGAAGGAGGTGAGTTCCTTACGTTTGAATTCGAGTTCGGCGTCCAGTTTCTCTTTTTCCTGTATTTGCCTGCGGATTTTTTGTCGCTGTAAGTAGTACAAGGCTCCAAAAATCAGACCTAGTAGAAGAATGCCAGCAATCAGCCCAAAGCGTTGCAAGCGTACGGTTGCTGTCTCTTTTTCCAAAACAGCAATCTGTTTTTCCTGTAAGGCGAGTTCCTTTTCCTTTTTTTCCGTTTGGTATTTGATCTCTAGCTCGTTCAGTTTTTCCATGTTTTCCTCGGACCATACTACGCTTTTGAGGCTATCGTAGGTCATGAATTCATCCAAAGCCAAATTGAGACGCCCTTGGGCTTGATGCACTTGAGCCAAGGCTTTGTAGTCATTGATCATGTTTTTCCGAGTCTTGGTACCCTGGGCAATATCTATTGCATCCTTGATGTAGGTCTCGGCTTGCCTAAGTTTACCTTGTTCTAGGTAGACTAAGCCTAGTCGGCGTTTGGTTAAACCGATCAGGCTTTTTTCTCCATTAACTTCACTGATCTCCAAGGAGCGTTCCAGGAAAGATTGGGCTTTATCATAGCGACCTTGCTTATAGTAGATCTCCCCAATATTGTCCAAGCCACCCGCAAGACTATTGTAAAAGTTGTTGGCCTCATAGTATTCCATCGCCTGCTCGAAGAGGGGTAAGGCTTGGTCGAGACTGTCCAATTCCTCGAGATTCAATCCAATGTTATAGCGAACTTGTGCCAAATCGTATTCTAGTCCTGCTGAATCATAATAGACTTCGGCTTTTCTATACCACACATTGGACTCGGTATAATTTCCTATATCTCCGGTGATATTCCCTATGTTCCAATAGCTGGCACATAGTTTATCCATATCAACCTGTAGCTCCTCTTTGATCTTTAAGGATTGCATCTGTAATTCGAGAGCCTCTGGATATCGTCCCATCCGGCGCTGACAATTACTCATATTATTGAGCAGAGCACTGACCCGTTCTTGATTACCGAGGGTTTGATAGAGGCCTTTTGCTTCCTCGAAGGTAGCCAAGGCAGTTTCATTTTCTGAGATAACCGAGTAATATATCCCTTCCTCGTTTTTGAAGCGAGCAAATAAGTCTGGTCGATCAAGTTTGTCCAATAACTCCCGTTCTTCTTCCAAATACCCTTTTGCCTTTTGGTAATCCACGTAGATATACTCAATAAATAGTAGCCGTAAAATTTCCAGTCTGGCGGTATCCTTAGCATTGACCAACAATTCCTGCAGACTATCTACTTTGGCTTGATCTTCCTGGGCAATAGCTGGAGAGGTGAAAAGTAGACATAGGACAAGGATGACGAAGTTCTTCACTTTCATGATGCAAGGCTTATAGAAATGACAAAAACGGAGATCTGATCACGGGGATCAAATCAAGAAGTGGGTAATTTGCATGAAGTCAAGTGGGGAATAGACTGACAAATTTAACACAGAATCTGTAATTCAGATGCCTTGACCGAAATTTTTGAGGTAGCTGCTCAATTAATTACAAATCGGCGGTCCTTAGGTCGAGTGTTCATTTGCGGACACCTTTGTCCAGCATTGAACGGTTTTTTAATAAATAAAATAGAGGAACGAAGGTTTAAATGTTTGATTGATAGGTTGTTGTAGATAGTGGCATGAAGCTTGGACACAAGTATTGCGGGAGAATTAGATCAAATTAGTGCTATTTAGCTAAATCCGTTATATGTGGTATCAAATCATTCAAATCCACCTACGCAAACTAGGGCGAGACAAAGGGTATACGGCAATTAATCTACTGGGCCTAAGCCTTGGGATATTGACCTTTTTGTTTATTACCCTTTGGGTAAAGGATGAACTGACCTATGATCGATTTCATCAAAAAGCGGATGATATAGTACGGGTACTATGTGAATCGAGGTCCGAAAATGGCGCCTTAAATTGGGTGATGACGAGTACTCCTTGGTTGATGGCTCCCCATGCAAAAACGGATATTGCGGGAGTAAAAGAAACGGTAAGAATTTGGAATGGTGGTCAGATGAAACTCACCGACAAAACTGGAAAAACCCAGTTTGAGCGGCCTACCATCGTTGACCCAACATTCTTCGAAATCTTTGATTTTCCTTCGCTAGAAGGAGATGAGAATAGTTGGTTGGACCAGCCGAACAAAGTACTACTGAGTCGTGCTTTAGCAGCTAAAGTCTTTCCCAATGGAGACATCATAGGGAAAGAGTTATTCCTACAAGATACCATTCCTTTGACCGTCTCTGGAGTCATAGCGGATATGCCATCCAATAGTTCCTTTGATTATGATTTAATACTGTCCTCAAAGACGGTGCAATGGTTTAAACCAGAGGATATGCAAAATTGGGGGAATTGGAATTTCAGTACTTTCCTGCATGTAGCAGAAGGCGTGGATAGAGTAACCTTAGGCAATCAGCTTACGCAATTGTATAGAAAGAATTCGGGTAGCGATGAATCATTTGCATGGTTCGTACAGGATGTGGCAGATATGCATTTGTACAGCGACTTTACCCGGCGGGATGGACGAAGTACACAGGTCCTCTCCATTTACTATTTGATGGGGATCGCATTTTTGGTTTTGATTATTGCCTGTATTAATTACACAAATCTGGCTACTGCTCGAGCTAGCAAACAGACTAAAGCAGTAAGTATCCGAAAAGTAGTTGGGGCCAGCCGCAAGAATTTGTTTTCCTTTTTATTGGGCGAAACGGTACTACTAACTACTATGGCTTTGGTATTATCGCTTACCCTTTTGCAATTACTCTTTCCCCTCTTCAATTCGATGATGGGAAAGAAAATGATCTTTGCTTGGTGGGAGCCTAGTGTCATTGGCGTCGTGCTTTTAGGTATGGGACTTACTATCGCTTTATCGGGAATTTATCCTGCCGTGATGTTGTCTTCTTTTTCGCCCATAAAGTATCTACGAGGAGATGCGAAGGTAGGAAATGCCAAAGGTCGATTTGGTCGCTTGCTGCTCATTGGCCAGTTCGCTATAACGGCTATTCTAATCACCTCCACCTTAGTCATCTTTCAACAGCTGAATTATTTACGCGCTGCAGATTTGGGATACGCCAAGGAGAACATATTCACTTTCCGTCTCAGCGAAGAAATGCAAGAAAAACCAGACCTTCTCCGGCAGCAGTTTCAACAACATCCCGACATTCAAGCTTTTAGTTTAACCAATCAACCTATCTATCGAATTGGAAGTTGGACCGATGGGATCGCATGGCCCGGCCATGTTGATAAGGGAGAAATAAAGATTAGAAGATTGAGTGTTGATCCCAATTTCTTCGACTTCTTTGGGATAGGATTGGCCTCTGGGGAGTCCTTTGAAGGTAAGTCTGAACAACGAAGCTATATGCTCAATGAAACTGCTCGGAAGATGTTGGGCATGGAAACGGCGGAAGGAGAATTGATCTCTTTGAACCGTCGGGAGGGACGAGTATTAGGAGTGGTAGAAGACTTTCATATCCGTTCCCTTCGGGAGAAGATTGAGCCATTGATTTTATACCCAAACACCAACTATGCTGGGCAAGCGTATATCAAGGTGAGTCGATCGGAAACGCCTGCTGCCTTGGCCGCCGCACAAACCATTTGGGAAAGTTTCGACCCTTCGAGTCCCTTCAACTATACCTTTCTGGACGAAGCCTATGCCGCCCAGTATGAGCAGGAGGAACGTACGGGTAAATTGTTGAATATATCCTCTAGTATCTGCATTCTGATTGCCTTGATTGGACTATTGGGATTAGTAGCTTTTGCGCTGGTTCAACGTACCAAGGAAATCGGTATTCGTAAGGTGCTGGGGGCGCAGGTCATAGATATTATTCAACTCATCGCCAAGGATTATGTGCGACTTATTGGGATCGGAATCGGCATAGCCATTCCCGTGGCTTGGTATTTCTTGCAAAAGTGGTTAGCTGAATTTGCCTATAGTATTGAACTGAGGTTGGCCCCGTTTCTGCTAGCCGGAATCATTGTATTGCTCTTGGCCCTAGCGGTATTGTGTGGCCATATTCTTCGGACTACCAGAGCCAATCCAGTTCAAGCCTTGCGCCAGGAATAAATGGGCCAAAGAATAAGGTCAGCAATAATGGAATTTGCTGACCTCATCCGAGCCTGCTTAATAGGACTACTGTATTAACAACTTTTCACTGAAGGCTTGCCCATCCAGTTCAAATTGAAGTACGTATAGGCCTTTCTTGATTCCGCTTGGCAGGAAGACCTGTTCAGTGTTCCCGTCTAATCGGATCTCCTGTCCTAGCTGATTTAGCAGTCGAATACCAGTAGGAACTTCTCCGGTCGCAGTCTGAATGACAAAGTTATTTTGTACGGGGTTCGGAAATAGAGTATACTGTGCCTTTGGTGCCTGGACATCTACCGAAATAACCTCGGAATATTCAAATTGACCATCATAGTCTATCTGTTTCAAGCGGTAGTAGTTTAAACCGCCAACGGCTTGCCGGTACTCATAGCTATAGTCCTGTCTTACTTGGGTTGTACCTGCTCCTTTGATTTCCTTGATCTTTTTGAAGTCCTTACCATTTAGGCTATGTTGTACTTCGAAATGGCTGTTGTTGGATTCCGTAGCTGTCGCCCATGCAAGATGCACCCGGTTTCTGTCCGCCTTAGCTTGAAACGAAATAAATTCAACGGGTAGTAGGGTCAGTAATTCGGAAAGAGATAGTGTCCCTGTGATAGTGGCTAAAGCTGCATTCAATTCCGCAATGGTAAGATCTCCGCTCGTAGAAACTTCAATAGGACCAAAGAAGATGGCGTAACTGGAGTTATTAGAAGAAAATGAGGTGGTATTGTCTACCGTAATATCTCCGGTGAAACGTAGATCAACATCGTTCTTTAGATTGAAGGACTTTCCTGAAAGATCATAAGCACAATTAGAAGTAATATCATCTTTGACTTCAATGCTGTTACCAGCCGCAATACAATCTGTAAGTTCTTGGTTGGTGTCTGCTCCCTGTGAAGGACAACTTGGCCCCCCGCTAGGGGTACAATCTTGTGCTTGTAATTGAGCCGTAAGGACTAGGCACATTAATAGAATG
>JAHQWA010000014.1 GCA_019634045.1 Saprospiraceae bacterium | reverse complement strand
TAATCCATGGCGGTAGGCCACGCTTCACCCCTTGCGCATCCTGTTGACAATGCACACTTTCATGTACAATCAACTGAATCATAGATCGCTGCTCATATTCGGTATCATTACGTAAAAATTGTCCCTCCTTGACTCGGGGCTGGACGAGATAAATTTGTCGATTTAGAAAAGCAAAAGCGAAGGGCTTGTTCCATCCAACCCATTTAAGTAGGGACTCGTAGGAAGTTCCTTTTGCCATGAACAGTAGGTAGCGTTGTTCAGGTGAATGTAGATCGCTCTTTTCTAATACAACTGCTGCTGAATCCAATAAGATGCGCCATTCCTCTGGAGCTTCCAAAGGGGTGGGGCTATAGACCGTAAAGGACCCATGATCCAGGACTTTGGAGACTAAGACTTGCGGGAAGTGTAAAAGCGCCACAAATCCGATCAGTAAAAGCAGTAGGCTAGAACTGAAAACAATCCATTTCTTCTTCATGATTCGACGGGGCTTCTACTCGCCATCTCTTGCTCCACCTGAGAAATCTGCCGCTTAAGACTGGACGTAGCCGCAGCAAGTCCTGCTAAGCCGGCCACCAAAGGACCAAAACGAGAAGCTTCCCATTCCTTTGTCACAAAAGTATAGATGATGAAGACCACATAAAAGATAATCAAGCCCAAAACCACCTTTTGAACTCTAGCGGCTCTATCTCGCTTTTTTTGTAAGGCGGGTAGGTCCAAAGACGACAGATCTTTCTTTTTCATAAAAAGGATTTTGGATAAATATACCCAGAAGGATCGATTTAAAATATTGAAACCCCTAGAAGCTCAGGGTAGTAAACAATTGAGCGCAGCAGCCAACAATTAGACGAAGTAAAAAGTGTTTTTAATCTTGGAAGAATTGTTCGAAGGCCATTTGATCAACAGGAATGGTCTGACCTTCTACCAGTTTGCCTTGGTTGAACCGGTATAGATAGGCTTGATATTGATCATAGGTTCTTCCATCTGGGCGAGTCCCACTCACTCGCATATAAGCCATCACAGCATCTTCTCCCATCAACACTACCTCAGGTAAGGCGAACATAGTGCCACCGGTAAGCTCCTTAACCTTCTTGAGGGCACGAGCCACCGCTTCTTGCCCACGATAGGTACCAGCCACCTTGCCACGCCCACGAATGATGTAGGTTATGTTCTTATCCACATAGTTCTTTAGGGCCTCTAAATCGTTACGATTAAATGCGTCTAGAGCGGCCTGCAGAACAGCTATGGTTTTCTCTGATGCCATTGTTTATTGGTTTTGGATTGCATGGGCAAGGGTGAATTTACAACATCGAGATCATTAATGGGTTCAAAATTCCCCTATATTAATGAGAATCAGGCCATAAATAGGCCGAAAAGAGGTTTTTCACCGATAAACCAGACTAGCAAGTCCTCCTGTAAACTAAGGGCGGAGCGTCCTTGGAACCGTAATTTCTATTTAAGGGAGAGATTAATACGTTTTGTCTGTTTTCCGTTATAAGTAAGGACTAACACGGCAGTCCCCGATTCAAGTGGGGTACTACTATCGATGAGGATTTCGGACTTAGCCTGTGGAGCCAAGAGTATATTTTCCATTGCTGTTTTTATCTCCACAGCTCCCTCCGCCACAGCTTCAATCTTTAGATCAGTTATAAACACCCCAGAATCTTTACTCGCATTCTTTACGGTTACTTTTGCTTCCCCACCCCTTGCAATACTTACTTCATTTGGAGCGCTTAATTCGGCAGCCTGTAATTCCTTCCCTTTGGGTTTATCCTTGTAGTACACTTCCATATTTCGCTGATTCCCGCCACCGCGAAGCGGAGATCCTCCTGCCATATAAACCCCTTCACCTGATAGAATCGCCTGTGTGCCATGCCGAGGATATAGCATATCCGGTTTCCTACCCCATTTCTTAGCAGAAAAATTGTAGCTCTCTACAATTTTATAAGCAGGGCCAGCCACTTCGCCTTCTCCTCCCATTACGAGAAGATCTCCTCGAAAAATGGCGATCCCTGGTGCAGCCCTAGGTGTTGGCAGGGGCTGTGGAAGGCTCGACCAAGTACCTTTGTCAAAGTCGTAAACATCCACGATATCGACCAAAGGAGAAAAGGTGCCTCCCGGACCGCCAGATTGCCGACCGGCGACTGCATATAATTGACCCTCATAGACAGCAGCGTGAAAATGATCTCGGGCCCTCGGTGCATCGGGCAGTACCTTCCACGTGTTTTGCTGCGGGTCATATTCATCAAACCAATTTACATACCCCCCATTGTGGCCAATCGTATTTCCGCCCACCAAATAGAATTTATCATCATATACCACCAATCCCGCGCCACCTCGACGGCGCCCTTCAGGTATTTCCGGCCCCTGAATCCACGTTTCGGTGGGTAGATCGTATAACCAGACGTGCTCTTCCGGTAATTCATTCGGATAACTATTGGTTTTGAAGGAGCCAATCACCCAAATAAATCCTTGGTAATAAGTCGCTTGAAAGTGATTAAACTCCTTGGGGGCTTCTTTACCTTGCCGCCAGCTATTCTTTTCAAAATCATAGATATCTACCCGCTTAGCTGACTCACGCCCACCAAACATAACAAACTCGTTGCCCGCTTGGACAAAAGAGCATTCATGCCTTGCTACGTAATTTTCATCTTCAGATTTGTCAATCCATCGAGGCGCCTTACTTTCCACTAAACCCTTTCCTACTTTAGGTTGGCAAGCCGCCAAAAGGCCCACCAGAAAGAGATAAATACCCAGTTGAATTTTTCGAGGAGATATATTCATTGTACTGCTGATTTTGATCATGACTTTCGCAAAGAAAGGAGAAAAATTAGAGCCTCAAACTTATTCTCCACTAATAACTCACATCATTTCAGCAAGCCTTACAATAAATGATGCGATTCCTAGCTCAAATGTCTTTATTTAAATTCTAAGTTCTTGATCCACTGCTAAGTTTTGAATATTTGCTAGTCACCAAATAGCTTAAACCAATGAAAAACCATCTGCTTGCTCTATTCCTGCTGCTATCTGGCGCTCCCGTGCTATCTAGCCAAGCTTGGAATTACGACGGTCATCGCATTGCGGTTAGTTTCGATGGCAATAGTGAACCGGATCACGACTACAAGTGGCCTACCGGGGATCCCGATGATTGGGGAGCGGCGGCGGCAGGACTTGCCATTGTGGCAAAGCTAGGTTTGCAAGACAAGCTAGTCCATTGTTCTTATAATAACTTCATTAACGCGCCAGCAGGGCCTGATCAAGAAAATCAGCTAAAGATTTCCTGTGAGGGAGCGGTGCAGCGATGGCGTTTTGATAGTACGGCCTTTTTCGATATTACCACTCACCTCGCTGCTGCTAAGCAGCACCTGGCCCAAGAAATGGCCAAATCAACGGCGGAAGATCCCTTGTACTTCCTGCATGCGGGCCTCTCCGAATTTCTCTACCAAGTGGTTGAGGAAGTGATTCAGCAAGGGAAGATCGAAGCCTTGTCTCATGTATACCTTTTATCACATAGTGGGTTTAACGAAAAGGAGAAGAGACGCAAGTGGCATCACAATTGGGAAGAGGTCCAACAACTTAGTGAAAATAGAATCCAATACAAGAAGATCCCTGATCAAAACGCTAAGGAAAACCCGAATAATCTGTGGCATTCCGGGAAGGATTTCTCGGTTTGGTATTGGATGCGCGATCACAAGGATGCGAATGTACGCTGGATGTATGAGCGATTGTTAGCTCATAGTGGAGGGGATGCTGACATCTCAGATGCTGGCATGTTTTACTATTTGCTGGTAGGTGATGTCAATGGTAGCCCAAGCAAGTTCCAGCATTTTATTGGGGAGGGAATTGCTCGCTAGGGACAGTTCCTTTCGGTTCATCTCCAACTTACTTCCGTTCAAATAGAACTGTAGATATAACCGATCAAAACTACGAACAAGACTAGGGGTACAACCCACTTGACCCATTGAAAGAAAAAGGTGCTTTCCGTAAAGGTGTTAGTGGAAATGAGCTCCTTAGTGGCTCTCAATCTTCCTATCCCCCAAGTAAATGCAATTAGCGCCAAAGCGCTGCCCAACACTTGCATGCCCGATCCAAAGATAAGATCCAGCCAGCCGATTAAGTTCGGCTGCATAGCGCTAGGGAAAGCTAAGAGGGCTTGCAATACGCCCATACCAATCAAGACTTGCTTGCGGTTCCATTTGATCCAAGGAATTTCTACGATCGTACCGATAGCCGCCTCCAGCGCCCCAATTAGGGATAGCACAGCCACCATGGCCAATACTACCATGAACAGAAAGCCAATCCAAGCGCCACCGGGCATTTCTATAAATAGGTGAGGTAAAGTGACAAATATTAATTGCGGACCAGCAGTCATATCCAGCCCAAAAACCAGCACGGTTGGTACTATAAATAAGCCCGCCAGCAGGGCAGCTCCAACATCTCCTATCCCGGTCCATATGGCCAATTTGGGTAAGGTCTCTTCCGATTTAATGTAGCTGCCATACATCACCATAAAAGTTCCGCCCAAACTGAGGGAGTAAAAGGCTTGCCCCAGTGCGGCGAAGATATCCTTAGCACTTAAGGCACCAAAATCCGGTCGAAGGAAGGCCATAAACTGTGCTCTAGCCCCTTCTAGAGAAAAGGCATTCACGATCAAATAGAGAATGATCCCTAAAAACAAGGGAACAAACATCTTGCTAACCCACTCAATCCCATTCCGTAGTCCTCTAGCTAACACCAGTAGGCAGATCAAAAGTGTGCCCAGGACAATCCCGTACTGGAGATAGCCATTGCTCAATTGACCCTCGAAAAGGTCCATACTTTCGGCACTAAAGCCAACTACGGCTGCAAAACCTGCAGTAAAGAGGACATTGGCAATCACTACCACATAGTAGGAACTGGCAATCGTGACCGTAAACAGGAGAAGAAAACCTATCGCTTTACCCACGCCGGGGCCAAGTGCCTCCTGAAAAGCGCCGAGAATTCCTTTTCGCGTGGCACGCCCTAGCCCCATTTCACCTACTAAAGCAGGCAGGGCAAAAAGCACAGTGAAGAGTAAATAGATAAATAGAAAGGCGCTACCACCGTACTTCCCCATCATATAGGGGAAGCGCCAGACATTGCCCAAGCCAACTGCCACGCCGATCATCGTCAGTACCGTAGCAAGTCGAGAAGAAAATAGATTGCGTTGACTCACAGAAAGGATTTGTGACTAAATATAGTGCCCCGCTGGCTAAAAGTTTAGGCATTCGTTATATTTATAGTGAAGACCGCTATTTCTCGATTAACCAACTGAAAAACAATCCATGGCGAAACGATTACAATGTGATCTACTTGAAGTCAGCATTCACCCCACACGCCAAGGTATGGGGCAGGCTGCGGGTCAAGCCTTCCTCAAAGCCCTTGAGACTCGTCTAAAGTCTAAAGACCATGTCCGCGCGATTTTTGCTGCGGCTCCCTCCCAAGCCGAATTTTTGCACTTCCTATGCCAACAAAAACAAATAGATTGGCGGCGAGTAATCGCTTTTCATATGGATGAGTATTTGGGACTTCCTGCGGATAGCGAAGCTTCCTTTGGACACTTCTTGGGAAAGCATCTTTTTGATCAACTACCTTTTGGAGAAGTACATTATATCGATCCAGCGCACGATAAGCCTACCGAGGAACTTCAATACTACACTAATCTGCTAAGAGAAGAACCCATCGACCTAGTGGCCATGGGAATCGGCGAAAATGGGCACATCGCTTTCAATGATCCCCCCGTGGCAGATTTCAATGATCCTGAATGGGTTAAAATTGTAGCCTTAGATGAGGTTTGCCGACAACAACAGGTCAATGACGGTGCTTTCTCCAGTCTATCCGCTGTGCCAACCCATGCCATCACCTTGACCATTCCCGCCTTGATGTCCGCTGATCAAATTGTTTGTATTGTACCTGGTCCTACCAAACAGTTAGCGGTAAAAAACACTTTAGAAGGCACCATTACTACCGCTTGCCCTGCCTCTATCCTTCGCCGACATAAAGCGGCCGCCCTTTTCTTGGATGAAGCAGCTGCAGCGCTCTTAAAAAAGGGGTATTCCACATAGAAGTTAGAAAATTAATACATTTGAAGCATGAGAAAACTAATCCTTTGGCTTCCCCTGTGCCTATTCGCAACATTAACCCTAGCACAAGAAGAACAACCTATGCGTCAAGTCTATGCACTAGAAACCCCGCAAAATCAAATTAGTGTCTTCGAAGGAGTCCTAGACCAAGGACAAACCATGCCACTAAGATGGGCAGAAAATAGCTCCGTCGCCTGCTTCCCTGGCACCCGCTTTGTTGAATACCAAGGCAATCATGTCTTGTATCGCAT
>JAHQWA010000231.1 GCA_019634045.1 Saprospiraceae bacterium | reverse complement strand
GACACCGTCTCCATAAGTGGTCATCACTCCCCGAACGGCATCTTCTCCCATGCCCACATAAATCACATTGGGATCTGAAGCAGCTACGGCAATATCACCGACTGAACCAGATTTTAAGCTACCGTCAGAGATATTTTTCCAATGCAATCCGCCGTCTTGTGTTTTCCAGACCCCACCACCTGTATATCCGACATAGTAAAGGTTGGGCGAGCCAAGGACTCCAGCCACCGCATTAGCTCTTCCGCCGCGGAAAGGTCCAATGTTTCTCCATTTTAGGTTTTTGTACATTTTGGCATTAAAGGAGGGGGCTGCCGGCGTTTCGACTGTATCTTTTTTCTTCTTGTTCTTTTTGGCCCGTTTTTGTCCCCAAGCGGGGGCTGCGCATATAAGTAAGGCTAAGCATAACAAAGTGTAAAAGTGGTTCCTCATGTTGTTTTATATTAAGGTGTTATGAGGCCAGAGGCTTTGTATTGGTCAGGACTGTATGAATGGAGGGTCATAGAAAATCAAAAGACATCATTAGCTTATTCAACAGTGAGATCATAATATACCTCAGGCAAAATACTATCGGAAAGTTAAGGATTATTCAGGTAATTATTCTTGTTTTTTGGCAATGCATACCGAGATTGGACTAGCATAAGAAAAGGAGCGAGCAAAAGTTGTTTTAAGTAAAGTAGGTTGGAGAAAAGACAGCATGGAAACTAGTTAGCCTGGCAGCATGCTTTTGTGTGCAGACCGATTTAGTAGGGAAAGATGGGGAACTTGGATCGTTGACCTGTATATAAAAACCCTTTGCTTTAGATAGAACTTTTATATACAGGATCAGTTGGCAAATTTACTTACAGCCTAAACTTAGTTTCTTCGCATTTCTTATTGTAAGCTTCGGCAATTTCTGTAAGGTTTTTAAAACGAAATCCTTTTGAGCCGATTAGTTCAGCCAATTCAGGAGCTCTTCGTTTCAAGAGTTTTCGCATCTGCTTTTTGAACCCCATGCGTCTAATCTGAGTTGGATTCTTACCATGTAATTCTAGCCAGTATACATCATTCTTCACCGTCTCAGCCATGAAGGAGACGCGGGTGAAATTAACAACTGACTTTTTCTCTGGAGATTTGTAAACACTTAGGTGTTTTCCCTTGTGCAAAACACGTAAGAAGAGCCACTTTCTTTCAGAGTATTTACTTTCGTAAGTGACCATATCCGCCTTTTCTTGGAAAACAAAACCCTTGATCAAAAAGGGATGGATTTGATAGATGGTCCCAAAGTCATTGATGAAGGTCACCTCTGTTCCGTAAGAGGTATGAAAGATGTTGCCAATGGCGCCAGTCAGGGATTTACCGTTTTTAGTAACAATGTAGCCCTTACCGGGATCCGGCAAAGGGGTGTTAGCCATTAAGAACCCAGACAATCCTAGAAATAGGGCAAGTGTAAAGACTTTTTTCATAGGCTGCGTTTTAGCTTCGATTATAGGAGTAACAATAAGTGGGTCAAAGCATGCTAGGAACGGGAGCTATTGGCGTTTTAATTGTGATTACCTGATCCCTTAGAGGTTTGGACTCACAAAAGAGAGAATTTCAATTGCAGCAAACTCCGCCCTATCTCACTTTTACGTTAATGACAAATTTTCTTCGGTTAAGTTCTAAATTTACTAAAAAACCATCGTATTTCTGATCAAAAGGCCGAAATTAATTGAAAGTGTCGCTATCCTGCTTTTTCTAGAAAAGTGCTTGGCTTTTTGCTCCACCACATGGCCATCGTGAAGGCAGAGATCAAATGCCAGATTCCCCACCAGGCAGCTATCATAGCCATTCCGCCTAGTCCATCGAAGAAGTTGAAGATGAGGATTAGCCCCAAGCCAGAGTTCTGAATGCCCGTTTCAATGGCAATCGTACGCGCATCGACATCATTGAGTTTGTTGAGTTTCGCAAAATTGTAGCCCGTCAGAATAGCCAAGGTATTGTGTACTAGCACGATTAGGAAAACCAAGTGCAGATAGTTGACAATATTGGACCAATTCGAGTAGGTAGCCACCACCACAAAACCGAGAAAAATGGTCATGGAAATCCACTTCACCGGTTTTTGAATTCGTTCCGTAAAGGATGGGAATTTATGTGCTAAAGCCATGCCAACGGCTAAGGGCGCAATGATCAATTGTAGCAGTGTCCAAAGCATGTCGATGGATTGCAATTGCATACTTCCGGACAGGGCAGAAGCACCCGGAATATATTGCGTGAGTAGCCAAAAGTACAGCGGCGTAATTAATACTGCTGAGAGGGTCGAAACGGAAGTCAGCGTAATCGATAGAGCGGTATTAGCATTGGCCAAATGCACGGCGTAATTGGAAACATTACCACCAGGACACGAGGCTATTAGGGCCATGCCCAAAGCCATGCTCACCGGCGGATTGAAGATGAAGATGAGGCCGAGTGTCATCAAGGGCAAAAGGATCAGTTGAGAAGTCAAGCCCACTACAGTGGCCTTGGGTTGATCGAGTAGTGCTTTGAAGTGACCAATCTTCAGATCTAAAGCCACACCAAACATTAAAAAAACCAAACATAAGTTCAGAAAACCTAGTTGCTCTGGGTTGAAATTTATGCGAATACTATCTAAAGTGTCCATTTGTTTGGATTAGCAGGATAATACCTTAATGCTTAAATGTAATGATTTTTTGTTTAGACCAGGGTTTAGCGCAATGAATCGGCCGGTCCTGGGGTAAAATTTATATACATTCGTGACAACTGAAAAAATAAGATAACCTTGGCTATTTCTCCTTGCGATAGTCTTAGCTAGAACAAATGAGCCGCCAAGAAATGATGTGTGAAACCTGGGAAAATCCCCTTCCATGACTTTCCCGAAACTAACTTGTATGGACCAGTTTATAGAAGACTTACTTGCCAAGATGACTTTAGCTGAAAAGGCGGGGCAAATGACCCAATTGACCATTGATACCATCGCCAATGGAAAAGCCTATAAATTGGACTTTCCGCTCAAGCTAAATGAGGATAAATTGATTGAAGTGGTGCAGGAATATGCCGTTGGATCCATGTTAAATGTTGGTCCGCTAGCGCATAGCCCAGAACGTTGGCGAGAGATTATGGATGCCATCGCAAGCAGAGTGGCTAAAACACGGCTTAAAATTCCCATCCTATATGGCATTGATTCCATCCACGGAGCTAGCTATGTTATGGGCGCAACCTTATTCCCACAACAACTCGGTTTAGCCGCAAGCTGGAATAGAGACTTGGCCCGAAAAATGGGAGAGATAAGCGCCTATGAAACGAAGGCCGCTGGAATGCCCTGGGCTTTTTCTCCAGTCCTGGATCTCGGTAGAAACCCCGTCTGGCCTCGAATTTGGGAAACATTTGGGGAAGATGTCTATCTCGCTGGAGAATTGGGCAGTGCAACAGTACGCGGCATGCAGGGGGACGATATAGGTCATCCACATAAGTTGGCCGCCTGCCTAAAGCACTTTTTAGGCTATGGAGTCCCTTTAAGTGGCCGTGATCGAACGCCAGCCTACGTTCCTGCTCGACAGCTGGCAGAATACCACGTTCCGCCTTTTGCGAAGGCTTTGGCTGCCGGAGCGGCCACCGTGATGATTAATTCAGGGGAAATGAATGGAATACCGGTGCATTCCGATCCAGCCATCTTAACCGATCTGCTAAGAGATGAATTGGGTTTTACCGGTTTGGTAGTGACAGATTGGGAAGATATTCAATATTTACATTCTCGCCACCGGGTAGCTGAAACCCAAAAGGAGGCTGTTCGACTGGCAATTGAGGCAGGTATCGACATGAGTATGGTGCCCTTGGATTTTACCTTTACGGACTATTTGATTGAATTGGTGGAAGAAGGAACCATTCCCGAGTCTCGCTTAGATCTGTCCGTAAGAAGAATTTTGCAACTGAAAAAAGATCTGGGCTTGTTTAAGGGCATGGTAGAACCGGAGGATCAGTATCCTTTGTTTGCTGGAGCAGAATTTAAGGAAGCCAGTTTGGAGGCCTCCAGAGAGGCGTTTGTACTCTGTAAGAATGAAGAGGCAAACCTACCTTTACAGGAAGCGCAAAAAGTCCTCCTTTGTGGTCCCGCAGCAGATACACTTCGTAGTTTGAATGGGGGCTGGACCTACTCTTGGCAGGGAGAATTAACCGATGAGCAATCCCTACCTTACGCCACGGTCCGGGGGGCGCTCCAAGCACAACTAGGAGATAGGCTGAAGTATGAAAAGGCCGTGAGCTTCTCCGGCGAAATGGATATTGCAGCTGCTGTAAAAGCAGCAAAGGATGTCGATGTTATCGTGACCTGTTTGGGGGAATCTTCCTACACAGAGTTTTATGGAAATATTGACGACCTAAGGCTAGATCAAGCACAAATCGACTTGGTTAAGGCACTGGCGACTACCGGCAAACCGATCATTCTTGTGTTATTGGAAGGCCGCCCGCGGCTCATTACCGAAATTGCGGAGCTATGCCAAGCCATCCTGGTCGGTTTCCACCCCGGAAATGAGGGGGGACAAGCGGTTGCAGAGATATTAACAGGGAAAACTTGCCCTAGCGGTAAACTCCCCATTACCTACCCCAAATATCCCAATGCTTTATCTACTTACGATTACAAGCATCCGGAAAACTTGGAACTACAGGGCGTGCTTGGCGGCTTCAAACCTCAGTTTGAATTTGGCCACGGGCTTAGTTATACGACCTTCAGCTATAGTAACCTAAGACTATCTCAATCTAGTATTCACGAAAATGACACGATACGAGTTTCTGTTGAAGTAGAGAATACAGGGAAAGTAAAGGGGAAAGAAGTGGTTCAACTGTACTTGAGTGATCTCTATGCCAGCATCACACCGCCAGTGAAACGCTTGAAACGATTTGAGAAAATTGAACTTGAAGCTGGTGCTTCCAAGACCGTCAACTTTGATTTGACTAAGGATGATTTAGCCTTTGTAGGGAGAGAAAATCGCTGGATCGTAGAACCAGGCACTTTCAAGCTAAGGATTTCGAGCCTATCAGCAGAATTCGTTTTGCAAAAGACATCGAAGCTGGCTTCGGCCTGATTGCTGAATCGACGCCGGGCAGCCTACACCTGAACTTGATCCGATTTTTTACGGAAAAAGAAGGGCTGTTTCACTTTCCATACGGAGCTTAAAGATTTCTTCAATATCTTTGCGCAAATAAAAGCGTAGGACTTGAGTGAATTGAGTTTTCATCCCGAGGTTGGCACCCATCTATTTGCTAAGGTTATCCTTCCTTTGGCCATTCCAAAGCCTTATACCTATCATATTCCAGAGGAATTGGTTCAGCAAGTCCAATTCGGGGTACGAGTGGAGGTGAAATTTGGAAAAAATCGGCTATACACGGCCTTGGTTATCGAAATATTAGAGGAAGGCCCATCCGCTTACGATACCAAACCGATCCTATCCGTGATCGATGAAGAACCCATCGTCACGCCACAGCAAATTAAGTTGTGGACGTGGATGTCCAGTTATTATTGTTGCACTTTAGGAGAGGTAATGAATGCGGCTTTACCTGCTAATCTAAAATTGGCCAGTGAAACGCAGATCATCCTCAGCCCATTATTCGACGAAGACTTTGGCGGCCTAGATGACAAGGAATACCTGATAGCAGAAGCGTTGACCATCCAGGAAACCCTCTCGATTGATGAAGTGCAAAAGATCTTGGATCAGAAGACGGTTTATCCCTTGATCCGGCGCATGTTGGAAAAGCGCATCATTTACCTACGAGAGGACCTTAAAGAAAAATATACTCCCAAGAAGATCGCCTGCGTTCGCCTGCAAGCTGCTTATGCTGCCATGGCGGACAACCTTACCGAAGCCTTTGATTTAGTGACTCGATCAGAAAAGCAAACTGCAGCTTTGTTAGCCTTTATAGATCTATCCAAGAAACAGGATTTTATTAGGAAGCAAGACATTTACCAGCGAGCTGGAGTGGACAGTGGTGTCTTAAAAGCTATGCAGAAGAAGGGGATCCTGGAATTCTACGAGCGAGAAGTCAGTCGGATTGGGGCCTATGAGGACGAGTTATTAGAGGCATTTGAGCTTTCCGAACAGCAAGAGCGTGCCCTGGCCGAGATTGATCAATGGTTTGAAAAGAAAAATGTGGTACTGCTGCACGGTGTCACGGGAAGTGGTAAAACCAGGGTCTATATAGAGAAAATCAAAGAGACGATGGCCAATGGGGGGCAAGTCCTGTATTTACTACCCGAAATTGCCTTGACATCCCAGATTATCAGTCGCCTCCAGAAGGTTTTTGGTAACGATATTGCCGCTTATCACTCCCGTTTGAATAACAACGAAAGAGTAGAGATATGGAAGAGTGCTATAGAAGGTAAACCAATAGTACTTGGTGCCCGTTCAGCTTTGTTCTTACCTTTCAAGAATCTGCAATTGATTGTGGTAGATGAAGAACACGATCCATCGTTTAAACAAAGAGAGCCTAGCCCCAGATATAACGGAAGAGATACGGCTATAGTGATGGCTCAACTTTCCGGCGCGAAAGTCTTAATGGGATCTGCTACCCCTTCGATAGAATCTTTTTACAATACTAAAAAGGAAAAGTATGGCTTGGTCAATATGCCGGAGCGTTTTGGGGGGATCCAAATGCCGGAGATTGTTATCGTTGACGCCAAGGCCGAGCTTAAGAAGGGGCAAATGCATTCTCATTTTACATCACAGCTTATTGAGGAGTTACAAGGTGCATTAGAACGCGGAGAGCAGGCCATTTTATTTCAAAACCGCCGGGGCTTTTCTCCCACCTACCGTTGCAATACCTGTGGCAACTGGCACGCAGAATGTATCAATTGTGATGTTAGTTTAACCTACCATAAATTTTTCCATGTCTTAAAATGCCATTACTGCAGTTATCAAACCAAGCTTCCCAATGAATGCCCTGCCTGCGGCAGTAAGGACCTATCGATGCAGGGCTTTGGTACCGAGAAAATTGAAGATGAACTGAAGATTTACCTGCCAGATGCTCGGATTGGCCGGATGGATTTGGATACCGTTAGGGGAAAGAATGCTCATGCTAAGCTGATCAACGACTTCGAAGAACGTCGACTGGATATCTTGGTAGGGACGCAAATGGTGACCAAAGGTTTAGACTTTGAAAATGTGGGTATTGTCGGTGTACTGAGTGCTGATCAATTACTACATTTTCCCGATTTTCGAGCCGGGGAACGAGCCTACCAATTGATGGTGCAAGTAAGTGGTAGAGCGGGGCGAAAAAAGAAGCAGGGTAAAGTTATTATTCAGGCTTTTAACACTACTGCACCCGTCTTAAGGGAGGTGCTAGAGCATGATTACTTTGGATTCTTCCAGCGAGAAATGCTAGAGCGACACGGCTTCCAATATCCACCTTATGTCCGCCTCATTAGAGTGACCTTAAAACATAAGAAACCGCAAGTGCTGAATGATGCAGGTCGTATCCTTGCAGGTGCCCTTAAGCATCAGTTGGGGGAATGGGTGGTTGGTCCAGCGGTTCCCTACGTCGCAAGGGTTCGTACTTTCTATTTGTTAGATTTCCTGATTAAAGTAAATCTAGACAAAAACAAGATCAAGCATGCTAAGGAGAGTGTTTTGAAATCGATTGACCGACTCCATCAGACATCTGGATTCTCTGGGGTAAGGGTCAACGTGGATGTCGATCCGGGTTAAGGAATAAATGCAGAAAACAGCTCGATGAATCAAGTAGAAAGACTCCGCTTTTGTATGCCCATTTTTCCAAGCCTAATCCTCTTACTGTCTTGCGGAACAACACCAGATGAAGGCAGGGAGCCCTTGTTTAATGGAGTAGATTTGGAGAATTGGGGGCTTTACCTTTCAGTTCCAGATAGGAATCTAGATGTACCACTATTGGGCGGAACTCTATTTCCGAGAGATGAAGCTTAAATCTTTGGATGAAATTCCGAGGGATATCCAAAAGTTGCTGGATAATTAGCTGCTACTGTCAACTATATGATCCTGGAAAGCGTTCTAGTCAGCATTGATTCACGAAAATAATTGAGAGATATGAAGATCTTGGTCATCGGTTCGGGAGGTAACATTGGTACTCCACTTGTGCAAGCATTGATGGAAAAAGGCATTGAGCCAACCGTAGGAGTGAGGGATGCTCAAAAAGCAAAGGACAAGTGGGGGAGCCAAGTTCAAGTAGTTTCCTTCGATTATGAAAGGCCGTCTAGTTTTGCCAATGCTTTGGCAGGGCAAGAGGCTGTTTTTTTTATCGCTGGTCATTCGAATCCTGTCCCTAGTGTGACCCAACTTCTTGCCGCAGCGAAATCAGCTGGCGTGAAGCGGATGGTATTTAGTTCCGGTCGAACCACTGGAGATGTGCCGGGAAAACCCCTAAATGATGTTGAAAATCTAGTGAAAGGATGGGATGGGGAATGGACTATCCTAAGGCCAGGTTGGTTTATGCAAAACTTCGTGAATTGGTTGGGAGGTACGATTAGAGCCGAAAGCAAGTTGTTTCTGCCAGCTGCTGCTGCTAAGACCGCATTTGTTGATGTACGTGATATTGCGGATGTGGCGATAAAGTGTTTATTGGAGGAGGGACATCATGGACAGTTGTATAATTTAACCAGCGATGAGGCGCTTAACCACGAAGAGGTTTGTTCTATGATAAGCGAAGCCAGCGGAAAAAAAGTAGTTTATGTCCCACAAGAAAGGGAAACTTATCTTCAGACTATGATGGAAAGAGGTTGGACGAATGCTGCTGCTAACTATACCGCTGATTTGTACAAATATGTGTTGTCTGGCAAAGAGGAAGAAATTAGCGATGATGTAGCTAGGATACTCGGAAAAACTCCACGTCGTTTTCAGGCTTTTGCCAAGGAGCATGCTAATCGATTTTAGCTTATTCTTGAGTCATCTCCATAGCCTTTCGAACACTACCATATTGTAGGAGTTGCCGCTTGGCTTCTTCATACTCTAGATCCAGCGCCTTCATCAACATCTTGGTGCCGCGGTCCACTAGTTTGTTGTTGCTCAGTTGCATGTCGACCATTTTATTATCAATCACTCTACCTAGTTTGACCATGACACTCGTGCTGATCATGTTCAGGATGAGTTTTTGAGCCGTTCCGGCTTTCATTCGAGTGCTTCCCGTTACAAATTCAGGGCCAACAACCGCCTCAATTGGGTAATCGGCTTGAGCCGCGACAGGACTATCTGGGTTGCAGGTGATAGATCCAGTCGTGATCCCTTTAGCTCTGCAATCCTTTAATCCGTGGACCACATAGGGTGTAGTTCCAGATGCTGCAATACCAATCACAACATCCTGTTTACTAACCAAATACTCTGAAAGGTCCTTCCAGGCTAGATGGGTGTCATCTTCCGCAAATTCTACGGCTTTGCGGATGGCTTGATCCCCTCCTGCCATCAGGCCAATCACCCAGTCGAAAGGAACGCCGTAGGTCGGAGGGCACTCGGAAGCATCTACGATGCCCAATCTCCCACTGGTACCCGCACCAATATAGAAAAGCCGCCCGCCAGCCGCCATTTTTTCTGCAATAATATCTACCAGGGGGACGATTTGTGGAATGGTTTTTGCTACTGTAATTGCTACGGTCTGATCCTCCTTATTAATGTTCGTAAGTAGCTCCACCGTACTCATTTTTTCTAGGTGACGGTGATTCGAAGGTGATTCTGTAACTTTTTGCATGCTTTCGTAGTATAAATGAGCAGCGAAGATACAATTTGGGCGTAAGGAGAGGAAGCCAGACCAGCATTTTCACTTCCCCCTCCCCAAAACAGGCTTAATGAATCAGGGAAAAACTAAAACTCGTTCATAGTTACCTATCATTTTCTCGCCTGTAGCTATATAACCTATATCTATCATTGAACTACTTTTAAGAATCAATTTTTTTTATAGGTCAGGAATAAACTAAACACCATGAAAACACACGCAACTAAGCTTAAGCTGGTATTCCTATGCGCTTTTCTAGGATTATCTCTCTCTCCTTTGTATTCAGTCACAAGAACGGTTATAGCAACGGGGAATTGGACCGATGCCTCCTCTTGGCAAGGTGGGCTGATCCCGACAAATGCAGATGACGTGGACATGAATGGTTCCACGACTATCACCGTTCGAACCTTCGAATTCATCGAAATTGATGATATCTCAACGGGAAATAATAATGGTATTACCGTTAATGCCTTTGGATCTTTGGAAACCACGGAGATTAGCGGGGGGACGGACATGACCATAATCGTAAATGGAAATTTACTGATAACTGGGGATTTAGTAGTTGGGGATCGCTTTAATCTTACTGTGAACGGTATTTTCACGGTCTTAGGAAATATGACGGTCATGAATGATGCCAACATCACTGTTAATGGAGGTATGGGGGTTGGAAGTTTCAATGGTTTGGATAGAGTAAATTTTGATGTTAATGGTGCTTTTGCCTCAGCTGGAGACTTCTTTGTTGGTAATGATTCTAGCTTTGAATCAAGTTTCCTTTCTCTATTTGGGGGAGATGTAACTGCAAAAGACCGCTTCAATCTAGTAGTTGATGGCGGAGCAATGGGAATAGATGGAGACTTGACTGCAGGTGCTGGATCTACTTCGATGATTACCACCAATTTCTTTAATGTGAATGGCATGATCAATGGCCCAGCTGGCTTCGGCGCTTTAACCCCACTTCCGATCAGTTTATCTTACTTCAAAGGCCAAGCAACAGAAGAAGGAGCATTATTAAGCTGGGAAACCCTAGCGGAGGAATCCAATGCCTATTTCACCATAGAGAAATCTAGAGATGGCGTGCACTTTGAGGAGTTGACTAGAGTGAAAGGGGCTGGAGATAGCGATGTTCCTTTGCAATATAAGCATCTAGACAAGAACCCTTATAAATTAACTTACTATCGACTCCGACAAACGGATTATGATGGAACCACAGAGGTATTCAATATCGTCACCATTTCTGTAAGAGATAAAGCAGAAGATATTAAGGTATTCCCAACAATCGTACGAGATCGGTTGGTAAATGTAGAGTTACCTAGCGAGACGCCAACAGTGGAAGGCACGATAGTGGACCTTTCCGGCAGAGTCATTTTGCGTACCACCTTGCAGGAAGGCAGAAATTCACTGGAACTACCTGGCGCTTTGCAAAATGGAATGTACATTTTGCGCATTTATGACCCTGTTTTGCGTACGGCAACAGCCCATCAGATAATGGTTCAAGAATAAGCCAAGTATTTGCTGAAGCGCAGCATATCAGACAAAAGACGGTGAATCCGAGTGGAGCATTGGTAACTTACTAAGCAAGTTTGTATATTGTATAAATGATGTCTTAGTTGCGTGTACCTAAATCCTGACTTTATGCCCACTTCCCTTCACCGTCTTTTGCCGTTATTGTTTTTAATTCTTCCCATTCTACTTTCAGCTCAAAGACCTACCATCGAAGACTTCACCATGAGTGGAGATACCTATCTCTTAGGGGATGAATGTTTTCGCTTGACAGACGAAGAGGACTACTCCTCGGGATCCATTTGGTACAAGCGCCCGATCAGTCTACTTTCTCCCTTTAATATTGAGTTAACCATTATGGCCGGTTGCCAGGACGGAGATGGTGCTGATGGGATGGTGTTTATGTTTGCCAATAGGCCAAATCGCACAGGATACCGAGGAGAAGGGATTGGCTTTGCGGGCCTTAGTCCTTCCTTAGGTATAGAGATCGACACTTGGCGAAACTACCATTTATATGATCCGGCGGAAGATCATTTAGCCTTCTTAGTGAATGGTAGAGTAGGGCATTTTAGTGATGAAGCAACGCCAACCATTATTCCAAACTTAGAAGATTGCCAAAGACATAAATTTTCGGTGCGTTGGAAGCCGGATTACCAGAGTTTAGTAGTCGAAATTGATGGGGAACCAGTCATGATTGGGAGCTTCGATCTAGTCAATGCTATCTTCCGAGGAAGTGATGTCGTATACTGGGGAATGTCGGCAGCCACAGGACGTTACAATAATTACCACGAGGTTTGCTTTGATAGACTATCTTATCAAGAACAGCCAAAACCTTGGTGGGACCTTTCCCTGCCCTTCCTGCAGCCAGCACCTACGCTTCTTGCGAGTAATTGAGTTATTGCTTATCGTATTTTGGTGATCTTCTTCCAAAGGGTTTGTTTGTCCATTGTGAATTTGATCCAGTAAACACCTGTGGTCCACGGTATGCCTTCCAGGCGTTTAGAACCTTGAAAGCTTCCTTGTTCTAAGCTTCGACCAAGGTCATCGTATACTTCATAGCTGATTGTTGCCCATGCCTCTGTCCCTCGATAGCTGAAATGCAGTCGCTCCGTAAATGGGTTAGGGAAGGCGATCAGGTGCTCTGCATGCTCGTCGGTAGAAGTGGCATTTGGTTTAAGAAAGACGGCTTGAGAAAGAGCCAACCCACAGTACCGGTTCTGAGCATTTAAGCTGACATCATAGAGTCCTTCCTCCGCATACACATGGGTAGGGTTCAGTTCCGTTGAAGTATTTCCATCACCAAAGGACCAGGTGTATCGATCTGCATCGGATGAGGTGTTTTGGAAACTTACACTGAGTCCATCAATGGTGAAATCAAAGTTTGGATTAGGTCTCAAAAGCACTTCCACCGCCCCTTCCTTTACCAGTTCGGATTGCCCCAATGGCCCATTCACTGTCAAAGAAACAGTATACATACCTGCATTTTCATAAAAAACAGTTGGATTGGCTTCAGTTGAAGAAGCCGGCATGCCTCCTGGAAACTCCCAGTTGTAAGTTTCCACTGATCCAGAAGATTGATCGCTAAATAAAATGGCACCCGCTTCACAGGCACCTGTTGGTATAAAACTAAAGTTAGCGTTGGGAGCTTGCCCCAGTGTAATGCTTTCTTCCACCGTGATTGAACCACAAGTGTTCGTAGCAGTCAACTGAATATCATAGGTTCCGGCTTCGAGAAAGCTGAAGTTGAAATTTGCGCTAGTACTCATGGTGTCGAGTGCAGGAATATACCACTCGATCTGGTCTGCAAAAGAGGAGGCATCTGTAGCATTGACCAGTAAGCCATCAATGGTAAAGTCAAAGTCTGCAATAGGCGCCTGACTAACTGCAACATGATTGTTCAAGCGGACGCTATCCACTCCAGCTGCATTCGAAACAATGAGGACGACATCGTAATTGCCTGGGTCCTGATAGCTAATGGTGGGACTTTCCTCAGTAGAGAAAGCAGGATTTCCCCCTGGAAATAACCAGGCAATGCTACTGAGCCCTCCTGTGGAAGTATTCGTAAAACTGACGACCAAGGGCGCACAACCTTCATTTGGGCTACTGGTGAAACTCGCTG
>JAHQWA010000230.1 GCA_019634045.1 Saprospiraceae bacterium | reverse complement strand
CAAATAAGTGGTAAGCGTAACCTTAGGCAGCTGGATAATATAGAAATATTGGCAGCTGGATAATAACTGAATCAAGTCAAGCGCGGCTGGAACTTGATAGCGGGGATTAGCAGAGTAGAGAATGAAAGAAATTGATGATGGCACTTCTCTCCTCCAACAGTAGTCACCAAGCAGGAACTCAGCCGCTACGCGCTAGTTCAAAACTTACATTAATCGATAAAAATCATCCAATGAATAGGCTAAGCAATATGAATCAACCCCAATCCAAACATTTGGCTTTATGGGCATGCCCTCGATCTTACTCTACGCTATTGACCCGCAGTTTCGAACAAAGAGCAGATTGCCTCGTCTTTGATGAGCCCTTTTATGCAGCTTATTTATTGGAGCATGGCCAGGTGAACCCGCTGAGAGAAGTAATGATGGAGTTGCTCGAAACGGACTACCTCAAAATAATTGATAGGCTCAAAAAAACATTACCTCCCAACAAAATTAGCTTCCAAAAACACCATCCGAAAAATCTCCTCCCTCACTTTGGGACCTCCTGGATCCCCAATAATCATATCTTTCTGCTACGGCATCCTGAAGAAATGATACTATCCTATCGAAAATGTACCGAAGGTACCATTACGAAGGAAGACATTGGTATGGAGGCTTTATATCGCTTTTTTCAGCAGCTAAAGTCTGATCAGGGAGCAAAAATTTTGGTGATCCATGCTGATGACTTATTAAAGAACCCCGAGCAGGTTTTGAGAGGAATATGCTCCACTTTTGATATTCCATTTCTTAATTCTATGCTATCCTGGGAAAAAGGCTTTGACAATTCCAGCCTCTTGTTTGCCGGAGAGTTATTGCCTTATGCTGATCAATGGTATGGTTCTGTAAAAGATTCAACCGGATTTCGGCCGTATCAGAAAAAAAACATCCAACTTCCTGACGAACTACTTCCCTTGAGAGAAGCTTGTATGGGGTTTTATCAAAAGATGCTCCCTTATTGCGAAACCTTCCATGTTGCGACGGAAACGGTATAAAAATCTGTTCCTCAATCATGGAATTTGTGTGAAATTCGAGAGGAGACTTCAAGTATTTGACAATCAGATTGTTATGTTGGTTTTTAATAGAAACAATACAATAGTGTAGCTTTAAAACACAATAATGAAACAAAAAGAAACAATACTCCACAAATTTGGAACAATAGTTAAAGTGGATTAAATCACATGCTTGCAACTTTGTATGGTCAACAAAACGGAATAGAAGTAAACCTTAAAACTTTTAATCATGATGATCATAAGAAAGAAAAACATACAAGCAGCGTATCAAAATCTAAATAGGAATCCAGTGCCGGTAGGTCGCCCGAATCTAGAGGTAGTGAAAGCCCCTTCCTTAGTTGGTTTAAGTATTGTACGAGAAGAAAGCCCCAGAGCTTTCAAGCAGTATGCCGGTGCGGAGGTGCACACCAATCTTCAACCTATCCGACACAACTATTTTCTAGTCCGCATCACCAAGCTGATCGAGGAAAACCTGGATGATGATGAGTATGGTATTACGGAACTATGCCGCAGTGCAGGCATCAGTCGCACCCAGTTGCACCGAAATGTCAGAAAATATGCCGATGTATCAACCACTGAATTCATCAATGACATCCGCCTTCAACACGCTAGGATTATGTTGCTCGAAACGGATTTGAACATTGGTCAAGTCGCTTTTGCTGTAGGCTTTACAAATCCGAAATATTTCTCCCGCCTTTTTTCAAAGGTATTTCAAGTTTCACCCAGGGCATTTCGTAAGAAGAGTATTACCCTGGCTTAGTGCCTAGACATCCGAAGTTTTCCCTAGATTAGACGGGGAAGACTTCGGATGTCTAAGCGCCAGTAAGCCCTAATAAAAAAGCGAAAGGCAAAGACACCATACTGGGCTTCACCTTTCGCTTTTCTATTTTCACGATGCACCCCCAAATAAGACTTAGAGGCAATCGTCAGTCATCTGTTCTCTGTCTTCTGCTATCTTACTTATTCACCACAAATCGACTCATAATCCGAGCCTCCTCTGTGATAATACCGTATACATAGCTACCCGCAGGCAAATTACTCACCGTGTAATTCTCTACATGACTACCAGGCCCTAATTGCCCTTTGTCTAGTCGTTCGACTAGTCGACCATCGGCTGAGTAGACTTCGATCGTGACTTTAGAGCCTTTACTCAGCTCATAGGGGAAATCCACGCGCTCATAAGCTGGATTGGGGCGAGCAGGGAAGATCTGTAGCCCGTTTTGCGCAGCAAAAATATCATTGGTATTGCTAGGATCTTCGAATTCTAGGATAGGCAAGATCCAGAAATCAGAATCTAAGCCCCATGACGCATCACCATTGCTGATCGGAAACCAATCCCCGGTACTGAAGCGTTCCCAACTATCATCTCCACTACCACAATCCTGGTTGCTCATGAATATCCCGAGCGTGTCGGTAGCATTGTTGTAAGAATCTGCAAAATCTATGCTAATAAAGAAGTCAGTCACTTCCACTAAGGCTGGGGTACTAAAGGAAAAGCTCGTAGGTAAGGCCAGCTGATCATCCAACACAAAGCTGCTTGGTTTTACAGGGTCACTGGTGCCCAACAGGACATCAGGCGCCCCATCACTATTGACGGAATAGACCTTCGCAGTTACATCCGCATCTCCTTCAACACTGGCAGCGGTAAAAAATACCCAGACTTCGGTCACATTCACTGGAGTAACATCGCTGAAGGCGTAGCGCTGAGCTTTTTCGGTATCGCCAAAACCATTGGTTCCTCCAATAAAACCCCAGTTTCCATCGATCGTGAAGCTGATGGCTTCGTCACCACAATCCAACAGCCAAGAAGGAGGCACCAAGGTGTCCATTACGGCCCTAGGAGTGATCTCCGCCCTTGGCAGGACTTTTGTAGCCACCCGTTCTGGCACTGGATTCATGGTACGTTCCTGAGCAAATGCAGTCCCGGTGAAAAATAATAACACAAAAGAGAAAGTTGTAAATCGTTTAATCATAATGCAATTTTGTAAGGTTATAATTTCTGTCGCTAGACAATAATAATCTTGAAGGAATATTGTATTGAGGTATAGTCTGTGAGTTTGTAGGCAATCCATTGCCCAAGACGCCTTTGCTACTGTTTAAGTGAGCCGGTTTTAGAACGTCTCCAACTATCTTCCTATAGTAGTTCTTAAAGATGTTCTACAGCAGTAAATGATACAATGGCGTGAAATGTGGGGGGAAAGGTAGGGGAATTCAACTGCTAATTCAAGACCTAAGACCATCTGACCCCCACTTTAAGGCAAATTTAACAGGATAATTGCTGGCCACCTGACAAAACCTTAATGAGCAAAAGTTCGTAGAGTAAGTAAATTCTGAGGTTTAAGGAATAGGTATGCACAAATTGCACTACTTTTTTGCGTGAAATACCGTATTTTAGCTTCTTGAACTTACAAGTAAAAGTTATATAATACTTTTAACTTATACTTTCTCTGGTAGCAAGTGTTACTGGAGAATTACTTATAAGAAACAGCATGGATATAGATGTAGGATCTTGCATAGCATCATTGCTATATGATAATGACACCGTGGGCATACCGGGGCTAGGGGCGATTATGGGGCATTATAAATCGGCGGTGATCGAACCGGTGCAAGGAGCTGTACATCCACCTTCTAAATCCTTGGAATTCAACGAAAACCTGGTGATGGATGATGGTCTACTATTAGATCTCATCGTCAGCAAATACGACTTACCTAGAGCTGAGGCTGAGAAGATCATCGCTGACTATGTCAAGAATGTCAAGGCCGCCATCAAACGAAAGGAGTTTGTGGTTTTTCCCAATGTAGGCCGGCTCTATCAAAATTACGAAGGCAAGTACCAGTTCCTTCCTGATGATAGCAACTTCAATCCAGATTCTTTCGGTTTACCCTCTGTTCAATTCTATCCCATCATTCGGCACAATCGTCCCGTGATGACGACGGCCCAGCAGCAAATGCAGAAGAAGGGCTTCAGTTTGGGCAATGTAGTGAGTGGAAATATCGCAGAGTGGTTCCAGCGCAATTTAGCCGCCTTTATCACGCTTGCGGTGGTGATCGTATCGGTTGGGATTTGGTTGCTGGTTGCTTATAAAGTCCCTAAAGATGAAATTTTGACCGTTGTGCCGGAGGAGCGAGTGAATATTAGTCCCTCAGAGATCGAAGGAGGACCGGACGACCTAAAAGAGGTAGACAATACGGACCCACTTGAAGAAGAAGAGTCTCCCGCTGGGGCAGAGGAAGAAGTGGTAGACAATAGCCCTCCCACGCCGGCTCCGGACGAGACAGAGGGAATCACCCCAGATCCTTCCCAGGAATACGCCCTCATCGCCATCGGAGCCTTCGGCAATCCAGATAATGTAGAAAAACTGATCAAGAAAGTTTACGAGGAAGGATACGAAGCATACACCCGTAAAGTAGGCAAGCTAACCCAGGTTGGTGTTCAACTGCCCTATGATGATCAGGAAGAAATCGATGTTGCCCTTGTCGAAATCCGCAAGAAGTTTGATAACAAGGCCAAGGTAGTGCAGCGATAGGTTTATAGTTAAGAATGTTGAATGAATAATTGATAATGTTGCATGAATAATGATAAATGTCCAATTTCTATTAAACATTATCTCACCAACGCCACATCCCCTTTAAACACTTCCGTTCTACCATCTACAAAAGTGACTTCGACATAATACACATACACACCGGAGTTTAAGGGTTGCCCCCGATAGGTGCCATCCCAGGCTAGGCTAGGATCATTTGGCGCCGCATCGTATCCTTCGTAAACCGTACTGCCCCAACGGTCAAATACGATAAAACTATTAATGCGTGCAATAGAAGGCCCCGCAAAAACCTGGAACACATCATTCACTCCGTCATTGTTGGGACTAAAAGCCGTAGGCTGGAAAAGGTCGACGCTTCGATCAACAATCACCGTGATCTGATCGCTGACGGAGCAGCCCGCTGCATCGGTAGCGGTTAGCGTATAAACCGTGGTGTAAGTTGGACTAACACTAAATTCATTGTTACCAAGGGAAACAATGGAGTCATTGGGTTCCCAGATGGATTTATCGATGGTGAAGTTGGTAATCGGATTGATGATCGCTGTCTCACCTAACCCAATCGTGATATCCTCACCCAAGTCTAGTAATAGGCTTTCCTCATTGGAGATTACAACTGAATTCATAAATGAACACCCATTGGCATCTGTTAGGACGAACTCATAACTACCGGGTGACAAGGGAGACAATTCAAAAGGTATACTTGTGATGTTTTGTGCTGCATTCCCGTCCAAGCTCAGAGAAAAGGGTCCTGTCCCTCCGCTAATGCTTTCAATTCGAATCAAACCTGCTGCTTCATTACATCCGGGCGGAACAGCAGTAAGTTCCGCTTCGATCAGAGCGGGGGCACTTAATAGGATCTCTGAGATCGCTTCGCAGCCGGTGGCATCCGTCACGGTCAGTTCATATAGGCCTTCCGGAAGGTTTTCTAGGCTTTCCGTGCTGGATCCATTACTCCAAGCGTAGGTAAAGGGACTACTTCCTCCCTGAATGACCACTTCAATCTGCCCGTCCGCTGCATCCGCACAGCTCAGCTGAAACCCGTTGTAGTCACTAGCCATCAGATCCACGATCAAATCTGTTACGATAACCGTTACCTCCCCGTCCAACACAGGTGGGCAAAGCCCCCCATTGACGTCGGTATCCATGATACTATATGTGCTGGTAACTTGCGGGTTGACCTCAAAGGTGGCTCCATCTGTCAGGTCGGTTACAGGAAGTAGATTTCCGGCGCCATCGGATACGATTATATTGACAGGGTCGATAAAGTTACTGGCTCTAAAGGTTAGAGTGGCTGGCTCCCCAGGGCAGACGGTACTGTTCCCTTCTAGAGAAAACACCGGCGCAGCTAAGAAGGTCAAGTTCACCGTGATAATAGAATCGCAACCGTCTGGACTGGCATTCGGCAGTATGGCAATACCACTTGGATTATCAACATTAAACTCCGTAGTTCCAATGGTTAGGCGCTCACCTAGACAAAGCTCACGATCAATGCTTGCCCTTGCTTCCGTTAAAAACTGCAAATCAATATTGACGATGCTATCACATCCTAGTGTGTTGGCACCGGATAGGATTTCTTGCCCACTTGGGTTCACTGCGTTATAAATGTTTCCATTTACTATGATACTATCGCCTGCACATAAGGTGGAAGCTATGGTGTTTTCGGAGGTGGGGCAGGCTTCTGTAACTTCAACTGTACAAGTTTCCATGCAGCTGTTGTTATCAATCACAAATACCTCATAATTGCCGGCAGGAAGCCCACTGATTGTGGCGGTTCCAGGACTAGATAAATTGTCAGAACCGCTAATCATCCCATTAGTCCAGTCAATAGTATAGTTGGGTTCGCCGCCGCTAACTTCAATATTAATTTCGCCATCTGATGCTCCCGGTGAGGAGGCTTCCTCTGCTAATGCGCACACCACGGATAGGGGAGTGGGTTGTTGCAAGCTAACGGTCTGTGTGGCAGTGCAACCATTCGCATCAGTAACGATAACCTCGTAATCGCCTGCGGCTAAGTCTTGCGGCGCACGGAGCCCATCTAGCGTATCAAGGTTCCAATCAATATCTAAGGGGGAAACTCCACCAGTAATATTGAGTTGGATTCGACCGGATTGATCTTCAAAGCAAGTCAAGTCTTCGCCTTGCAGCGTGATGCTTAGATCACAATTCACCCCAGGAATGGTGAAATCTAGCGTAGTTTGGCATCCATTAGCATCCGTCAACCTAAGCGTATAATCGCCTTCTGGGAATATATCTAACGAAAATACCCCACTATTGGGGGCTGCCAGAGAACCAAACAACCCTCCCGTCCAACTAATCTGGTAAGGAGGAGTTCCTCCCTGATAATTTACAGAAACACCCCCATCGTTCTGTCCACTGCCAGATACGGGCCGAGCACTAAGCCCTGTTAGGCTCAATTCTTGTGGAGCTGCCACGGAGGCCGAGCTAATGACTTCACATCCATTAGCGTCCGTTACACTTAGCATGTAATCGCCTGCTGCAAGTCCCGTTGGACTTTGAATCCCATCTAGATTCGGATCATTCCAACTGAAGGTGAAAGGGGCTTGCCCGCCCGTGATATCAACCAGTATACTACCGTCGTTACTATCATGACAAGTGGCATCGGTAGCATTTGCAGTCACATTAAGACTGCAGGCTGGATCCGTGATAGTGAAATTACAGCTAGCTTCACAACCATTATTATCAATTACCAACACGCTGTAATTCCCCGCATTTAGATCAGATAGTTGTACGGTACCTTCCGTAGCGATAGATTCAGAACCGGTGGAGTTGCCGTTGTCCCAGGTCAATTCATAAGGCGCCACTCCCCCCATAAGGTCAATATCTGCGATTCCGTCATTACCGCCCAAGTCGCTTACTGGGCTATTTTCTTGACAAGTAAGGCTAGTGGCAATGGGTTCTGTAAGGGTTACAGTAGCCGTAATGGCACAATTGCTAGCATCTGAGAATACCAAACTATAGATACCGGGACCTACATCCCGTAAGGTGTCTTCTCCATCAAATTGATCGAAATTCCAATCATAAGTAAATGGAGCACTTCCTGCCAGGATGGACGTCGCAATTTGACCATCATTCTCCCCGGCACAACTAATGAGAGTTGGCAGCAGCAAAACATCTGGAGCTTCGTTCACTATGATTTCAAATACCTGCTGGCTATTGCATCCATTGCTATTGTCCCAAAGGAACAGCACTTGGTCACTCGTAATGACATCCCCCGCCTCGAACCGATTACCATTGCCATTGACTTCATCAAAGTAGGCTTCCTCCCCGCTAAGGTTCATTCCGGTTATAATGGGTAAGGTAAAGGACCCACAAACAACCTGGTCAGGAATGTCATCGATTTGAGGCAATGGATTGATGGTGAGACTAAAGGCTTCTTCGTCTTCACATCCTGTCGTCCCATCGTAAATAAAGAGAGTTTGACTAGTATTGATCACCTCCCCAACTTCGAAGCGGGTGCCATTTCCGCCCGAGCTAGTGAAATAAGCTTCGTTTCCAGTTAAATTTGAACCATTGATGGCCGGTAACTGAAAATCAGAACAAGCAAATTGCTCATCCAAAGGAGTAATATCGGGCCCATCCAATATAGTTATCGTAAAACTGATCTCATCTTCACAACCTGCTGCACCATCAAAGGCAAATAGGGTAGTGGTAGTGGTGATGGGCTCACCTGCCACAAACCGTGTACCCGCTCCATTACTTTCGGTGAAATAGGCCTGATTGCCACTAAGAGAACTGCCTGTAATCTCTGGTAAGGTAAAGCTGCCACAAATACTCACGTCATCAATAGGATCTAAGCTAGGCTGTCCGGCAATAGCAACAGTAAATTCCTCCTCATCCTCACAGCCTGGGGATCCGTCATATATGAAAAGAGTAGTTGTGGCTGAAATAATCTCTCCTGGCAGAAGCCTAGTGCCTTGTCCACCGCTCTGGGTAAAGTAAGCTTCATTTCCACTGAGGTTCGCACCAGTGATTATAGGTAGGGTAAAGTTGGTGCAAACAGTCTGGTCTGCGATATCGTCAATATCGGGTTGTGGAGTGATGGTGATGGTAACTTGCTCTTCGTCTTCGCATCCTGGCACCCCATCGTAAATAAATAGCGTGGTCGTGCTGCTAATGACCTCGCCTGGATTGAAGGGCGTTCCTTGTCCTCCGGTTTGGGTGAAGTAAGCCTCGCTTCCAGAGAGATTGGTTCCGGTGATGTTGGGTAGGGTAAAGCTAGCGCAAACAGTTGGGTCTGCGATATCGTCAATATCGGGTTGTGGAGTGATAGTGATGGTTACTTGCTCTTCGTCTTCGCATCCCGGCACTCCATCGTAAATAAATAGCGTGGTCGTGCTGCTAATGACCTCGCCTGGAT
>JAHQWA010000229.1 GCA_019634045.1 Saprospiraceae bacterium | reverse complement strand
CACTCCTTCCGTCACGGTAATGGTAGCAGCAGCTTCATCTGTACAACCATTCGCATCCGTCAACTTAATCGCATAATCACCAGCGGGCAGGTCACTTAGGGTGATGCTAGTTTCACTTGTCGTGATAGAACCATCATCTGGGCCGCTCCACTCAATGGTGTAATCTGCTGTACCGCCTGTGATGGTTAATTTCAGTTCCCCTACTTCTTCACAATCTCCATTTACAGCGACCACATCCAATAGGTCTACGGTACCCGCATTCACTTCAATCTGACCACTTACCACACATCCATTGGCATCCGTAATCTCTACCGTATAAGTACCTGCAATAAGATTTGGAATTTCCAGATAAGTACCGCCTAGTGTAGCAGATCCTTCTGTCGGACCGTTCCAACTCACTTTGTAATTGGCCGTTCCTCCAGAAATGCTAACGGTGATAATATCTTCGCTACCACATTCATCTTCCTTAAGGTCTAAGCTTACCGACAAATCGGAGTCTTGATTCTCTATTTCTCGAACAATCGTTTCTTTACAAGCATTCGCATCTTCGATGACGAGGGTATAAGTACCGCTTGGTAGATTCTCAATCGCATTGGAACCAACCACCGCCTCTCTGCTTCCATCCACTGGACCATCCCAACTTAGGGTTATCGGGGCCACTCCGCCACCAATATTTACCCAGAATGATCCTTGTCCACTACATACTCCATTGGTCACTTCCAAGGATACATCTAAAGTGTTTTCAACACCTTGGATTGTAACAGATTCAGTTTGAGAACATCCTTGGTTATTCGTTACTTCCACCGTATAGGTACCGCCAAGTAGGTCTTCAATAAAGTATTCATTTCCGTCGAAAGTATCTGAACCTTCCGCATCACCTGTCCATTTGATGGTAAATGGTCCAGTTCCCTCTGTCACGTCTACATAGATGTGTCCTTTAACGGTGCAATCACCATCGGTGCCCACCAGTCTAATACCCACTCCTTCGGTAATGGTAATGGTTACAGAAGACTCATCGGTACAGCCGTTAGCATCCGTTAGTTTTATGGTGTAATCACCGGGAGGTAAGTCCGCTATGGTGAAGCTAGTTTCGGTGGTTGTGATAGAACCATCATCGGGGCCACTCCATTCAATGGTATAGTTTGGTGTTCCTCCCAGGATCGCAAGTTTAAGCTCACCTGTTTCCTCACAATCGCCATTAAGTGCAGAGACATCCAATAATTCAACGGTCGAAGCAGTCACATTAATGATGGCACTTGCTGTACAGCCATTGTCATCAGTGACATCTACAGTATAAGTTCCGGCCACCAGGTCTGGAATTTCCAGATAGTTACCGCCAACCGTCGCAGATCCATTAGTCGAACCACTCCAACTGACCGTGTAGTTAGGATCACCGCCAGAAATTGTCACAGCAATGATATCTTCACTACCGCACTCATCTTCTTTTAGGTCCAAGGAAACTTCCAGGTCATTGTCTGGTCCTCCTACCTCTCTAGTATAGGAATCTGTACACCCATTAGCATCAGTGATCTTAATTGTATAAGTCCCACTAGGAAGGTCATCAATACCATTAGAACCTCCATCAGTAGTTAAGCTACCGCTGACGGGGCCGTCCCAACTTATCGTAATTGGCGCTGTACCTCCTCCGATATTCACCCACATAGAACCTGCCGTCGTACAGGTACCATCGGTTACCTCAATTGAAATGTCTAAGGTATTTTCTACGCCTTGAATACTGACAATCTCCGTTATACTACATCCGCGATCATCTTTCACCTCCACGGTGTAAGTGCCGCCAGTAAGGTCTTCTATAAAATATTCTCCACTGGTAAAGACATCAGAGCCCGCTGCATCTCCACTCCAGCTTACTGTTATCGGAGATTGGCCTTCATTGACCTTAATAAAGATATGCCCCTTGACGGTACAATCGCCATCGGTGCCTACTATATCAACGTCAATGCCTCCTTCGTTCTCGATCGTAATCGATTTGGTTTGAGTACAACCGTTCGCATCGGTGATCGTAACCTCATAATACCCTGAAAGTATATTTGGGATACTAAACTCTGTATTGGCAGTGGTCGTTTCTCCAGAAACTGGACCTGTCCAAGTCACCTTAAATTCAGGTTCTCCGCCATTCATGTCTACCTTAATCGCTCCATCATCCTCACAGTCTCCATTCAAGGCAGCTAGGTCAAACAAGTCTAGCACATCGTCAGGAACTACGATATCGTCATTCTCACCACATCCATTCGCATCTTCAATCTTGAAATTGTAGGTTCCGGAGGGTAAATCGGTAAGTTCGAAGCTGGTTCCATCAAAGGTTCTTTCGCCATCCTGTGGACCATCCCAGCCTATGGTGTAAGGTCCCTCGCCGCCAACTACAGCTACTTTGATGATATCTCTTAATTCACACTCATTATAAGCAAGCGTCAAGACAAGATCAACAGGTGAACCGTCGTTGTCTAAACTGATTTCTCCTGTATCACTACAACCGTTATCGTCAACCAACTTAATTGTATAGGTTCCACTTTCTAGATTACTAATGAAGAAGCTAGAGGCCGTCGTCGTGGCGGAGCCATTGGATGGACCCGTCCAGCTTACTTGGTAAGGCTTCTCAGCATCACTCGAAACTTGAACCTTAATTTTTCCTTCAGCGCCACAATCCCCTGGGAAAGCGGTAAGGGTAAGGAAATCCGCATCACCGTCTGCATTCGTCAGTGTAATTGATCGTGATTTCGAACAGCCATTACCATCAGTGATATCCACAGTATAGTCGCCCGAAGGTAAATCGGCGATTTCGAACCATTCCTCACTTATCGTGAAATCTCCAGACTCTGGTCCTGTCCAGCTAACGTGGAATGGACTCTGTCCTTGGCCAATTTCAACATCTAAGGATCCGGACTGGCCACAATCACCAGGCACAGCTGTTACACCAAAATCAAAATAGGCAGGTTCATGCAACGTCACTTCCCCTTCGAAGGAACATCCGTTGTCCTCCGTTACTTTAATCGTGTATACACCCGCTTCTAATCCAGCGATTAGATAAACCTGAGCATTGGTAATAACTGTACCACTCGCAGGGCCGTCATATTTAATTTGATAAGGCTTGCTTCCACCATTCACCTTCACCTTGATCTCGCCATCTTCACCACAAGTTGGCTGTTCAGCGATCAACTCCACATCAAGATCACTATCCTCCGTGTAAAGGGTTTTGGTTAGGGTACCATAGCAGCCATTCGCATCTTCTACTTCGATTGTATAAGAACCTGCCACTAGGTTAGTAATCTGATAATACCCATCATCATCACTTACGGATCCATCCAATGGCCCTGACCATTTTATGGTATATGGACCTGTTCCATTAGCGAGATCTACCCATAGGTAACCATTATTGGCTCCGCAGGTAGGATTACCCTTGGTCACGGCGAAATCTAGTGCTTCTCCAGAAGATGAAATGTGTACAACTTGATAGTCAGTACAATTTGAACCATCTGTAACATGAACGGTGTAATTGCCGGCTGGTAGATCCGTGATAGCAAAATTCGTTTCGTCAGTTGTAGCACTACCATCAACTGGGCCATCCCAACTGACAATGTAATCCGCTTCTCCTCCTGTGATTGACACCCATAGTGAACCATCTGCACCACAAGTCCCGTCTGTAACTTCAACATCAATAGACAAGTCTTCCCTTTCATTCACATATACCACTTCTGTTACGCTACAGTCGTTGTCATCTTTTATCTTGACTGTGTAGGAGCCCCCTGGCAGGTCAGGAATATCAAAAACTGTTTCATAGGTGAGGAGACTGCCATCACTTGGTCCCTCCCAGGTAATTTGATAGGGTGCTGCCCCATTATCTATATCTACCCAAAGCCCTCCCAGCTCTCCACATTGACCATCAATCCCTACAATACTAGCTGTAAGAGAACCATCTGAATTGCTAACTTGTACGGTAGCATGCTCGGAACACCAATTACTATCTTCAACCGTAATGGAATATGTACCAGAGGGTAAATCCTCCAATAAATAGTAATGGCTAGAAGTCGAAGCCGATCCACTTACCGGACCGCTCCAAGAAATGCCGTAGATCGGAAGGCCATTGGACATAGTGATCAAGATTGATCCCGAGTTTCCACAAACGCCACCTTCTGCTTCTACATAAATATCTAGTTCTTCACTATTATCAATGATTACCTCCACTTCATAAGAGCACCAGTTGCCATCTTCGATCGTTAATTTATAGGTTCCACCGGGTAAGTCCACCAGCGTAAACATTGATAGATGTGTTTGCGTACTACCACTGATTGGGCCATCTAGATGGATGGTGTAAGGGGCTGAACCATTTTCAGTTTTCACTTTGATAGAACCCGAACCACCGCAAGTTGCTGCGGTTGGTGTTGCAGTGAAGCTAAAGTTACTACCGCCATCTCCCACTGTCACAGTTTTCGAATCCGTACAGCCTGAAGCATCTTTCACATAAACAGTATATTCTCCAGCCCACAGATTCTCTAAATTGAAACTGGCGGAATTCGTGGTCAGCGAAGCGGATTCTGGTCCACTTACATAGACATCGTACGGAGCCGTACCATTTTCAATGGTGACATGAATAGAGCCCGCCTGTCCACAAGATACATCCGTCCCGTCCAACCAAATGGAAAGTCCATCTCCACCAGAACTGGGTACTTCTACGGTGGTGACATCCGAACAACCATTAGCATCTACCATCTTTATATCATACACCCCTGGAGGTACATCAGTTAAAGTGGTATTATTATCCGTCGTACTAAAGCTTCCGGATACGGGGCCTTCATAAAAGACTAGATAACCTGGGGTTCCGCCCTCAGAATTAATCGTAATGGATCCATTGCTTTGCCCGCAGCCAGCTCCAGTCCCTATCACACCGGTCAATTCAAAATCACAAGTCGAGGAACAATTCACCGTCAAAGCATAATCTGAAACCGCTCCATTATATCCATCCACCACTATATAATAGGTACCAGACTGCAGGTAAGCTGAAAGCACCTCATAGCTAGTACCTGGTCGTTGGCTGTAGTCAATACATTCGCCTCGGTCACAAGATCGCAAAAGGAAAAGCTCCAAGTTTGCAGTCATATTCCCTAGGTAAATACTAACCGTTCCAGGCTCAGTGACAGTGAAGGAATGAACTCGCTCTGGCCCATTATTCTCCACATTTAGAACGTTTCCGTCACAACCATAAAGTGAGACATTATCATGACCATCTCCATTGTTACCAAAATATGGCTCTCCACAGGTCAAAGGCACCGCATCGCCACAAAATAGATACCCGCAATTCACCTCTAAACGGAAGGCTCCTTCGGCTGAAGCATGTTGGCCATCAACCACAATATAGTAGGTCCCGATTGGAGCATCCTCTAGGATGATCCCTTCATTATTGGTATTCTGATTATCTGTAAGGCTAGCACGGATACAGCTTACTTCATCACAACTTCCTTTCAAAAGAAAGAGATCAAGGTCAAGATCCGGTGTAATGATCTCTAAGCCAATCTGCAGATCACCTGCCGTACTTTTGTGGAGTACATATACTTTATCATTTCCGGCAAAGGTATGAGGGGTGCAACCTGGATAGTTCTCGATTTGATTACCCGCACCTTCCGTGGTCTCATAAGCCAGGAAGTCTCCACATTGTATTTGTGTAGCTTCCAAACACCATGGGGAAGTATTTCCACAAGGACCAGCGCTGTAGTTAACAACACCAGCGGCATCAGCAGTACAAGCATTCGGGTAAGTAATTCCATTACATCCACAGACGGGGTCATATTCTTGTGTACAAACTGGATCCGGGTCCATATTCCCTGGATCTATACAGCTATCATCACAGCTTCCCTGCGTGTAAAAAGTAATTCCGCTCGCCTCTGCGTAGCAAGAATTCATATAAGTTACGCCATTGCAGCCACACACAGGCTCATAATAGTCGTCACAACTAACGGTAATCGCACCGTCCGTATAATTGACATTCGTACCTGAATTGGTGACCACATAGACAGGGTCATAGCAACCATTATTATCACTACAAGGCCCAGATGTATAGTTAACCACTCCCGCTGCATCGGCCGCACAAGCATTCATATAGGTCACCCCATTACACCCACAAACTGGATCATAATCCGTTGTACAAACGGCATCAGGGTTAATTTTTTGTGGATCAATACAATCGGAAAAACAGACACCACTGGTATAGTCTGTAATACCTGCAGCTTCCGCGTAACAACTATTAATATAGGTTACGCCATTACTACCACAAACCGGATCGATAATATCTGGACAATTGGGTCCCACGCCTCCATTAGAAAGGATAACCTCTCCCACTTTGGTGGCCACTGGATGGACTGTAACCGAGTTATCGATCATCATTACAGCTTCAATCTTCACATCCAATCCAGAAGGAACATTGATGTTGATATTATCTTTTATAACTAGAGAAAACTCCCCAATTTTACCGTAGCCGGTAGCATTCACATTGACATACTTAAACAAAGCTACCTCCACCGAACCATAGTCAATATCATTTTTCCAGAAGGATTCCCATTGATAATCATAAGTATTGGTATTATTCAATCGAACAAACCAAGGATTATCAACTGCTTCAAAGGTGGCCGCATTGTGCTTGACCACGCTTTTGTCGTAGCTGATGATGAAAGTAATACCATGAAATTTTTCAACGGGAAGGCTTTCTTCCCCTAAGAACACCTCATATTCTACTCTATTTCCTAAGCCGACGGTAGTACTCTTCGGCCTAAGTTCAAGCAATGGATCGACATTATAGGTCCCAAAACGATAGTCGTCTAGTTGGGGTGTTCCGTGTGTTCTTCCGTAATTGTCGCGAACTCCTAGATTAAGATCAATACCTGTTACTCTCCCATCGCCATTACAATCCGCATAACTAAAATTTGGACCGCCAGGGAAACTTCCGTCCCAAGGTGCTGCGAGTTGATAGGGTTGCCAATAAACGGATTGAACTGGCCTCAAAGGGCCCGTCTGTTCGTAGGCTATTCCCCAGTACAACATATCTACACCATTGACTAGACCATTATTATTGATGTCCCCGGGGTATTGGGATTGGGCCGCCATTTTTGGAAAGGAAAAGGACAGGGCTAGAAAAAGACCTGCGAGATAAGTAAAGACTTTCCTCATAATGTCTGTTTTACTATGTTTTGAGATCATGTTATTTTGACTTAAATGTCAAATAAAAGTAACAGGCTTACCTGATAACAATTATGTTATTAAGTGACAATAGTTGCTAAGTAGCCACGAAGGAACATCGCGATACTCGCCGTAAGGGGGGGGTAACAGATGTGTTGTTCTTTTTGTGATTAGGCTAACTGCTGAGAAGGTCCTCTTCTATACTACAATCCCAAACAAAAGGTTGCGTATCTCAACAGAATCTTCGAGGACAAAGTAATTGACCTCTGATAGGGTAGATTAAAACTGTTCAGAAAGGTGTTTCTTCGGTAATCACGCAAACTGTTGCTTAGGTGTATTTGCGCTTACTCGTTTAGGCATAAATTACAAAGAATGGCTTAGAAAGTAACTAAACCGTATTTGTCAGGATATACTGCCCAATAAGTACATTTGGAAACCCAAATCATTATGGTGTCAGTATATTTTCAAAACAGGTGTAAAGCTGAGGATTACCGTGAAGGGAACGGAATGTTCTGGACTAGAATCCAGTGAGTTCTCAAGCATTTACAAAATAGGCTTGGTAAAAATAATACTTTTATTGAATTTAGCGCCAGCCGGACACTTTTTTTTCATTCACTTTACAATAATTTCATCTATTTAAAGCACACAAAACAAACTTACAATACATTCGAATTAAAAAATTCGTCCTAGCGATAATACTTGGCAAAGAATTCGGGTAGGTGTCTAAGCGCTGCCATTTCCTTATACATTGTCCTAGCATCATTGGCTGGAGAACCAAAGTAGGTTTTACCTTTTTCAAGGTCTTTTGATACTCCAGATTGGCCTAGCACCGTGACTTTATCTCCTACGGTAAGGTTTTGTACAACTCCAACTTGCCCATACAAAGTAACTTCATTTCCTATCACTGTATTTCCACTAATCCCAACTTGAGCTGCAATCAAACAATGCTTCCCAATTCTCGCCTCATGTCCAACTTGTACCTGGCAATCTAACTTGGTGCCTTCTCCAACAATGGTATCTCCGGATACGCCCTTGTTAATCGTACAGGCAGCTCCAATTTCTACGTGATCCTCTATGATCACTCTCCCGCCAGACCGCCATTTGCGGTACCCTTTTTTGGTTTTACTATAATAAAATGCATCCGAACCGATTACCACTCCCGGTTGTATCGTTACATGCTCTCCGATGATGCTATGTTCCCCAATCGTCACATTGGCTTGAATATAGCAATGGGCACCAATCTTGACGTGATGACCAATGACTACATTAGGTTCCAGGATAGCAGTAGGATGGATTTCAGCAGTAGGGCTGATGGCACTGGTCAGCGGCACAATAGGGCGTTCGTCCAGCACTATTTGATTATATATTTCAAATGGATCTTTGCAGTACAATAGAGCTTTCCCTCGTCGAGATTTCACTTTCTTGTTGATCAATATAACTGAAGCTTTAGACTTTAAAGCTTTGTCATAATACTTCTCAACATCAACAAAGATAACATCTCCCTTTTCTGCAAGATGGACCTGATTGATTCCTTTGGCTAGTATTCGTTCACTGCCTATTAACTTTGCCTTGAATTTATCTGCAATCTCTTTAACTGCTATCGGAGTAGAAAACTTCATTACCTCACCGTTTTGTCAATGTTTGCTCAATGCTGTAGGACTGTATCTATTAGTGCGCTTCCAACCAATTATTACCAAGTCCTATACCTACAACAATTGGCACCTGTAAATCCTTTAGCGCATTCCTCATTTTTTCTTCAATGATTGGCTTCAACTCCTCGATTTCATCTTTATGGGCATCAAAAACCAATTCATCATGTACTTGTAAGATCATCTTTGTCTTATAATTGCCGTCCTTAAGCACCTTATGGATATCGATCATAGCCAACTTGATCAAATCAGCAGCAGTACCCTGGATGGGGGTGTTGATAGAAACTCGTTCAGCATTACTCCGCTCCAAGGAACTCTTCGAGTTAATATCGCGCATGTACCGTTTACGCCCTTTCAAGGTGGTCACGTATCCGTTTTTACGCGCAAACTCCACGGTCTCATCCATGTAGCGCTTCAAGCCTTGATATTTTTGGAAATAGTTGTCGATTAGCTCTTTGGCTTCCTTTCTCTTAATTTCCAATTGTTGGGAAAGGTTGGTGGCGCCGGCGCCATATACGATACTAAAGTTTACGGTTTTGGCTCGGTATCGTTGCTCTCGAGTCACTTCTTCATAGTCTACATCGAACACTCTAGCAGCGGTAGCCCGGTGGATATCCTGTCCCGCTTGAAAGGCCTCCAACATGGCTTCATCTTTGCTGATCTCCGCTATTATCCTGAGTTCAATTTGAGAATAATCCGCCGCCATCAATACGTAATTCTCATCTCGGGGGATAAAAGCTTCCCTCACTTTTGCTCCTTGAGGGGTACGAATCGGTATATTTTGCAAATTAGGGTTTTGAGAACTAAGGCGGCCCGTAGCCGCTAAAGCCTGATTGAAGGAACTGTGTATCCTTCCTGTCCTCGGATTGACCATTCTTGGGAGTGCATCCACATAGGTTGACTTGAGTTTGGAAAGCCCACGATGCTTAAGAATCTTCTTAACGATCGGATGTTCCTTGGCCAATTCGGTTAACTTCTCTTCATTCGTAGAGTATTGTCCCGTTTTAGTTTTCCGCCAACGATAAGGAATCTCGAGCTTTTCAAATAGCACCTGCCCCACTTGCTTGGGAGATGCCATATTGAACTGCACCCCCGCCGTTTCATACACCTCTTTCTCCAGTTCCTTGATATCCTTAGCCAAATCTTCAGAATAAGCCTCTAAGAAGCTAGAATTGACCTTAATCCCTTCGTATTCTAGATCTACTAATACCTTGATCAAAGGTGCCTCCATCTCTTCATATAGGTCTTGTAAACCTTCTTTTTCCAAATGCGGCTCTAAAAACTCTTTCAATTGCCAGGTAATATCAGCATCCTCTGAGGCATACTCCGTTACTTTCTCCACGGGTACATCCCTCATCGTTAGTTGATTCTTGCCCTTTTTCCCAATAAGTGTAGTAATGGAGACTGGCTTGTATTCCAAATAGGTTTCGGCCAGGTAATCCATATTGTGACGAAGCCCAGGTTCAATCAAATAGTGCACCACCATGGTGTCAAAATAGTTTCCTTTCAATTCTACTCCATACCACTTCAGAATGGTGGCGTCATATTTAATATTCTGTCCAACTTTGACGATATTTTCATCTTCGAAGATGCCTTTAAATTCCGCCATTAGGGCGACCGCCTCATCCCAGTCTGCCGAGAAAGGTACATAATAAGCCTCTCCGCTCTTGTAGGCAAAAGACATTCCTACGATCTCTGCTTCATTGGCATCTATGCCGGTAGTTTCAGTATCAAAGCAAAAACTTTTTTGAGCAGCCAAAGCCTTAATGAGGTCAGCTCGGCTAGCTGCATCATCCACTAGGTGATAAGTATGGGGTGTATTTTCAATGTTTTTTCCCGCAATAGAATGTTTGGGTAAAGCGGAGGAAACTGCTACTGGAGCAGCAGGAGTATCTCCAAACAAAGAGCCTTGCGTACCTGCGCTAGCTGCTCGCTGCCCGCCGCCAGCACTTTCACCTAATATTTGCTTTGCCAAGCTGCGGAATTCCAATTCCTTAAACACCTCCGAAAGTGCATCTCGATCAAATGGCTCCAATTCGAAAGCCTTTGCATCAAATTCGATGGGCACCTCTATATTGATTTTTGCCAATGTTTTGGACAGCAGTCCTTGTTCCGCAAATTCAATAACTCGTTCTTTCTGTTTCCCTTTTAGCTGATCTGCATTTTCGATCAACTGCTCAACCGAGCCATATGTTGCCAATAGTTTTGCAGCAGTTTTAGGTCCAATTCCTGGAATTCCTGGAATGTTGTCCACACTATCTCCCATCAAACCCAACATATCTACAACTTGCTCTACCTTTTCTATGTTCCAACTCTCCAGCACCTCCTTCTCTCCCAAAATATCTACACCATTTCCCTGTCGAGAAGGTTTATACATGAAAACATTCTTGGAAACCAACTGAGCATAATCTTTATCAGGTGTCACCATATAAACCGTGAAGCCTTCCTTTTCGGCCTGTTTGGCCAGGGTACCGATAGCATCATCTGCTTCATAACCAGGAATACTTATGATCGGGATCTTAAAACCCCGAACAATCCGCTCTATAAATGGGAAGGCAATTCGAATATCATCTGGCTGTTCTTCTCGATTGGCTTTGTAAGGTTCGTACATCTCATGCCTGAAGGTAGGGCCTGAGGGGTCAAAGGCTACCGCTAGGTGTGTAGGTTTTTCATTTTTCATCAAATCCCACAAAGTACGTGTGAAGCCAGTCATGGCTGAGGTATTAACGCCTTTGGAATTGATAAGGGGGCGAGTAATGAAAGCAAAGTGTGCGCGATAGACTAAAGCATGGCCATCCAGTAGGAACAGTTTCTTTTCGGACATAGGGTGGATTTAATTTCCGGAAAGATAGGGAGAAATGTTTATTTAGTAATGCAAAACTAGAAGCTTTCGCTTCGGACATCCACCAAAGTCAACACTTTACTTGCAAATTCTCAAATGCAAAGGAAAACAGCCTTAAAGTTTTAGGAAAACTAGGATTTTCATCCTTTTACATTAGTCTTCAATGATCTCAAACGTTTCCGTATTCAAACGGCTTAAAGGCACGATCACCCTGGAATCTTGGGTTTTGACCACAATCGAGGCATTATCAATAGCAATCACTTTACCCTCCATGCCATTGATCCTCAAGGTAGCTCCAACTTTGACCCTTCCTTTACTGTAAAAGGACGCCAAATAATTTGACATGACGGGCTTTGAAGCCATTCCATAGCCGATAGAGAAAGCCAGAACGATACCAGCTAAGATTACGGATAGATTGGTTTCCATGAAACCTGTGTCAATCCCTACTTGAGCGAGGGTAACGATCAAGATGTTAAGAAAAATGAAGTAGAAAACAACATTAGCAATTAGGCTGGCAGCAGGGATCGCTAAGGAGTCGCAAGCAGTCTTCACCAATTTCTTCAGAAAGTCTGCAGCGATTATACCAATCACAAAAACAATAAGTGCGGCTAATGCATTAGGTAAGAAATTATTCAAAATATTGCTCATCAAGTCAGAGACTGCTTCCATGCCGAGAGCGTCAGTTGCGGCAATGAAAAAGATGAACATTAATACGTAATAGATGAGTTTGGAGAGGAAGATGCTAGGCTTAATATCAATCTCTGAATTAGCGACCATTTCAATATCGTTCAGCTTCTCTGCCAAACGGTCTACCTTTATCGCTTTCAAGACTCTTTCCAATACCTTAGCAATAATTCTTGCGATGATCCATCCGATAAAGAGGATCATGATGGCACCTAAGAGATTAGGTAGGAAGCCAACTAGGTCAGTAAATAACTTCTCCAATGTATTTAGGGAGTTTATTTGCAAAAGAAGCATTGCCAAGTCTTTTTTTATGAGTATTAGGTTCTAGGTATAATTTCGTCAGGGCTATCAGGACCTCGGCGGCCGGGAAATTCCGGTTTTCCCCCAGAGGACGGTGGCTCAAAATGAGGTGGCAAAGGCGGAGGTTCTTCCGCTCCCGAAGCCATTACGAGGACATCTACCATTTGGGGTAGGTAAACTTCAACTATTTGTCCGAAGAATCGGAAAAAGCCAAAGGTGCCTTCCAAGTTATTGCGGATCTCGTCATGATAATCCTGGTTTTGGTAGTTTTCCTCCTCTTCATTGAGCAACTGTTGAAAATTATTCATACGTAATAGACTTACTAGTATTCCACAAATAATTCGCTTTTAAGTTTCTGTGCTTTTTCTTTGGCTCGTTTGATCTGCATTTTAACCGCGCTTTCGGTTTTGCTCAATACTTCAGAAATCTCTTTGATGGAAAGCTCTGATTGGTATTTCATCAAGAGAATTGCACGGTCACCGTCTGACATTTGCCCCAGTACCTCTTTCAGTTGCCTTACATTCATATCATATAAAGCCTGATCAGGGACTTCTTCCGCCAAATCCGGTGCCTTCTCCATTTCATCGGAGAATATGTCTTGCTTCTTCTTGCGACGCAAGAAGTCGATGCAGTAATTGTAGGTAATGGAATACACCCAGGTAGAAAACTTCGATTTTTGCCCAAACTTGGAAAGGTTGAGAAAAATCTTGGTGAAAATCTCCTGCGTAGCATCTTTGGCCAGACTCTCATCTTTCAGTAGAGAGATGCACTTACTATAGATCTTACTAGCATAGCGATCATACAATAAGTTAAAACAGCCCGTGGCCTGACTCCCGAGGTAACTATGAATCACCTCATCGTCCTTCATTCCCTTATTACACGTATTTTCCAAAATTCAGAATTATTGGTGGTACACTTTTGGTCCCTTGCGCCAATGGAAAATGATCGTGTATCTTCTTATGACGCAATTTTTTCGAAAAGATACATATATATCATAAAAAAGTTGAGTAGGGAGGAATTTCCTTTAGCTGCTCTAGTATGACAACCCATTGGGACCTATAAATTCAAATAAAGGGAAAGCATTGATTTTTAGATAGTTGCGAGAAGAGAACGCACTGATTATAAACAGGACAGCCCAATTGCTGAGTTCAGCAATTGGGCTGTAAAAAAATTGGCAGCGACCTACTCTCCCACCAGTGGCAGTACCATCGGCGCTAAGGGGCTTAACTTCTCTGTGCGGAATGGGAAGAGGTGATCCCCCTTG
>JAHQWA010000228.1 GCA_019634045.1 Saprospiraceae bacterium | reverse complement strand
CCCTACCTGCCTGGGATCTGATCGACATTTCGGAATATCGACGACGCTGGGAAGAAAACTGGGGTTATTTCTCCATCAATATAGCCACAACCCGCGGCTGTCCTTATAAATGCAATTGGTGTGCCAAGCCAATCTATGGCAATTCCTACAAAATGCGGAGTCCTGAACATGTGATACGGGAGATCAAATATCTTCAAGGTCTTTTTCCCTTTGATCACATCTGGTTTTGCGATGATATTTTCGGTTTGAAACGGAGTTGGGTTATTTCTTTTGCCGAAATAGTGCAGCAAGAAGGATTGCCATTTAAGTTTAAGATTCAATCTAGATCGGATCTACTCGTGAAGGAACAGTATATCGAGGCCCTGGCAGCGGCTGGATGCGACGAGGTATGGATGGGCGTTGAGAGTGGCTCGCAAGCGATCTTGGATGCGATGGACAAGGGGATTACCTTAGCCCAGGTCAGAGAATCCAATCAGCTAATGCGTGACCATGGGATCAAGCCCTGCTTCTTTATCCAATTTGGATACCTAGATGAGACGGCTGCCGACATCAAGAAAACCATTGACCTGATCAATGAATTGTTGCCGCATGATATTGGCATTTCGGTATCTTATCCTTTACCTGGCACTCTGTTTTTTGAAAAGGTGAAAAAGGATCTGCAACAGAAAAGCAATTGGACGCACTCCAATGATCTGGACCTCATGTTTGAAAACACCTACTCTCCTGACTTCTATAAAAAGCTACATCACTACGTACACCAAAACTACCGCATGCATCTAGCGCAAGCGGAGATGAAACATTTACTCCAATCTCCTTTGAAAATTAGGGGATCAGCTGCAAAGCGGGCCCTTTCCTACTTCTACTATCGCTATCGAACCTATACTGCTAAGCAGCAGATCAAAGCCATCGACCATGAAGCCGCGGCCAGCATTTGATGCCTATGCGGCTGACTATGATTCGGCCTTCACCCATTCGCAAATTGGACGCTTGCAAAGAGCGCAAGTTTGGAAGGCACTCCTACCCTATTTGGAAAAACCAAAACGGATACTGGAGGTTAATTGCGGAACCGGTGTGGATGCACTCTGGCTGGCGGAGCAGGGCCATGATGTAGTAGCTACGGATATTTCTCCCGCTATGATTAAGATTTGTCAAAAAAAGCTGCAAGCGCAAACGCCAAGTGGTAAAATCGATTTTCAGGTTTCCGATTTCGCTCAATTAGCTGAGCTATCCTCCTCTGGCCCCTACGATCTCATCTTTTCGAATTTTGGCGGTCTCAACTGCATTGATGCCAATGCTACGCGAGCCTTCAGCCAGCAGTGTAGTAAACTCCTGAAGCCAGGCGGCCTGTTGTTCTTAATTTATATTAGTAAATCCTGTCTTTGGGAACGTCTCTACTTCCGCTATCAGGGTGAAAAACAGAAATCGCGTAGACGACAAGTTTCGGGACCGGTGGTCAGCGATGTAGAAGGAAAAAATGTCCAGGTTTGGTATTATCTCTTGGAGGAAATACAAGTACTGTACAGTGAGTCTTTCCTGTGCATAGATCAGTTTCCGATTGGCCTTTTCGTACCTCCTTCTTATCTAGAGCCGTGGTTTATTAAACGGCCAAAATTACTGCGAGGGCTTGGTCGCTTGGATAAATGGTTTAGGCGAAAGCGATGGGCCGATTATGGGGATCATATCGGGCTGGTGATGGAGAAGAAGGTTTCTCCATAGATTCAGGTCCACTGTCCAGATTTATAAATCCGTATTCCTACTTGATAAATATAAGCGCTTAGGCCGTTGTAGTCGCCTATTATTGTGGTGATTTGTTTAATCACTCAAAGTCATAATATGCGATATTCATCTTGCCTAGCCCTCATCTTACTGCTTGCCTCCCTGCTATTCCTCTTACCCACTGCGTCCAATGCTCAATTAACCACCACACAACAGCAGGAAATAGATGCTTTATTTGACGACTGGCGGGAAAACCCCAATCAGCCAGGTTTAGTGGCCGGTCTAGTCAAGGATGGAGAGATCATGTATTTGAGTGGTTTTGGCAGTGCCGATTTAAGCCACCAGAAACCCATTAACCCACAATCCACTTTTAATATCTCCAATTTATCGAAGCAATTCACCGCTTTCGCGCTACTGTTTCTTGAAGAAAAAGGGCAACTTTCCCTATCGGACGATATCAGAAAATACGTGCCACAAGTGCCTGATTTTGGTACCAAAATCACCTTGAAACACTTAATTAGTCAGTCCAGCGGCTTGCATGAATTTTGGGTATTAAAGGAACTGGCCGGCTGGTCTGCCCAAGATGTTTTCAGCCAGGATGATGCTTTGGAGCTCGTCAGTCGACAAGAAGAGTTGGATTACCTGCCAGGCACAGCCTTTTCTAGAACCACCACAGGTATGGTGTTGCTGGTGGAGGTCGTAGAAAAAGTAACGGGAATGCCTTTTGCAGACTACATGAAGGAGCATATCTTCGAACCACTAGGCATGCATAACACTCAGTTTTCGGCTAACTCCAGCAGCATGATCCCCAATGAGGCCATCCCCTACCAACGGATAGAGGATAAGATGGAGCCCCATCGCTCCAACTTAAGTGTGCTGGGTGTAGGGGGGCTCTATAGTTCTGCGGAAGATCTGTGCAAATGGTATTTGAATTTTCACGAACCGAAGGTGGGCAGTCGAAGTTTAATCCAGAAATTGGAATCGCCTGTAACCTTGGATAATGGAACGCCTTATGTGCCTGGGTCCGGGAAATTGCTATATGGTCAGCTATTTGAACATGGCGAACGAGGGATACCCAAGCAATGGCTATATGGCTTTGCCGGAGGGCATTCGATGAATATTTTCCGCTTTCACCAGCAAGGAATCACGGGTTTTGTGTTGGGAAATAGTGGTACTTATCACGGTTATTACGCCATGATGATGATTTTTGCAGTAATTGATGTTGATTTTCCGGAACCAGCGCAAGTGGACTTTAGTCAAATCCCTACCCAGCGCCTGAGCACCCAAGAATTAATGGACTTTGAGGGCTATTATTGGAATAAAAAAGGGGCCTATGCTCGGCATATTTTTGTAAAAGATGACACCCTGCACTATGGAAGAATCGGACAAAATCGGGTCAGTAAATTTGTGCCTGTAAGCCCCCATAAATTTCAGATGCTAGTGGACTCAGATGATTATATCTATCTCGAGTTTGATAAGAAAGCTGGGAAAAATCAAATGGCTTTCTACCCCAAAGATGGCGATAAAGCCATTTCTCACCAGTATCAACCCAAGACCTATTCTACCCCTGAATTGGCGGATTTTGTCGGTACTTATTATGCTCCTGCCCTCGATGTCACCTACACCTTATCGGTAGAAGGGGAACAATTGGTAGCTAGTAATCTCAGAAAAGGAGTTATCCCATTTATTCCTGTCAAAGAAGATCTTTTCGTCAGTAGCGTCTGGTATCTAAACAGCCTACAATTTTCCAGAAATGCTAAGGGAAAAGTGACTGGTTTCAAGGTGGTTGCAGATGGTTTGGCAAACTTAAAATTTAGTAAGATAGCTGAAGCCCAAAAGGTTTTACAAGGGCCCGAAAATTAAAGTAACTGCCAATAGCGGTTGATCTCAATTCTCTCTTAAAAGACTGCTTTTCGGTATACTGCCGGGACAAAGGAAGCATCACTTAGATCGTCCTTTTGTTTACAATTTTGCTGCTTGGTTGTAGTAGAACAGAATTCCTCCTTACATTGATGTGCTTTAGAAACGTAGAAGATGTTTCCAAAAATCAAAAATATGGATCGGAGAGTATTCTTAAAATCAACCGCCTTGGGCTTGGCAGCGCTTGGATTGGGAGCCACGGCAGCTGCTGAAAAAACGCATATCATCACCTTGAGTTTTGATGACGGATTCAAGCGATCCTTCTATAAAATTGCAGATTTATATGAAGCGCATGGCTTGTCCGCCTGTTTTAATGTCATAGCATCTGGACATTTTCCCGATTTTCAAAGGGTAGATGACTGGATTTCACCTGAATTATTGGGCAATTTTGATGATTGGAATACACTGAAGTCAAGAGGCCACGAAGTAATGCCTCATAGCTGGAAACACTTAAATCTCGCTAGGCAGCCCTTAGAAGAGGCGAAAGAGTGGGTGGTGAAATGCCTAGATTACTTCTCGGCCAACCTAGATGGTTATACCAATGAGGAAGCCGTCTTCAATTTTCCATTTAACTCCTCCGCCCCTGCACTGGAAGAATTCACGTTGTCCAAAGTACTAGCTATTAGATCGAGGGAATTAGACCGTACAGCAGCGGAAGAGTCAAACTTGTTTCGGAAAGGTTGTAGAACTTTTGGTCCTAAAAACATTGATCATTGGGTGAAAAGAGAGGTTAACAAATTCCTGAAATCGGATGGAGGTTGGCTTATACTAAATGTACATGGTCTAGATAATGAAGGCTGGGGTCCTATGAGCACCTCTTTCCTTGAAAGGCTATTAAAGCGTCTTGTTAAAATTCAGACATTAGAGGTATTGCCGACAGGATATGTACTGAACAGGATTAAACATAAGTAGCCTCCAAGCACCAATCCCGATAGGTGGTTTTTGATTGATATCAAACTTGAATCGCAGTCATGTTCAATCATTTCATATGCAGCTCTGGTATTTATTATTTCGCCCTTGGCGATTTACTTTTTCAATCGAAAGAAAGCAAATGAAATTCTTGTTAAGATAAACTCCTCCGTCGAGCAATACTTTACTGGGCGTGGAATAATTTCAGGTATAGAACTATGTCCGCTAATGCTACTTGTGCGGTTAATATAGCATCTAGCCCAGCCCCTATTGGTGACTGTCTAGCCAAATAGAATTTCCACCAACAGTTAGCTATACACCGGTCAGCAGGTAATGAAGGAAGGTCTTACCATAGGCTTTAAGGGCAGGAAGCCACCTCCCATGTCGTCGATCAAATTGCGCTAATTGCCGATAATAGAAGGCCTTGTATTTATGAATCTCTGATCGTTGCAATGATTTCTCTTGTTCGAAAAATGCTAGTAAACTTAGCATCTCCATATAAGCCTCTCGCTCTTGATATACCGAAATATTCTGATCGTGTTTGCGGATCCGTACCAAAGGCTCAAAGATCACCTGGCATGGGTGCCGTTGGGCTAATCGGAGCAAAAAATGCGTGTCGCCTAAAATAAGGGAGTCCTCAAATCCCCCTACCTCTTCTGCCAAGGCCCGTCTAATCAATACCGTTGACGCATATATCGGCATCTGGCCAGAAAGCGTGCGTTCGAATTGGTCTTTTGGAGTCCATTCTTTCTGATACTGTTCATATATTTTCGGTCGGAGGACGCCTTTTGCATTAAATTCTTCTACATCCGTGTATACAAAAGCCAGCTTGTCATCCGTTCTAATCCTCTCTAGTTGTCGTTCCAGCTTTCTCGGTAACCAAATATCGTCTGCATCCAGAAAGGCGATGAATTCTCCCTTAGCATAGGTCCAGGCTAGATTGCGCAATTGGGATAAATTGCCCAAGTGATTCGTATAGTAATAGCGTAGGGCAGGATGCTCCAATTCCTTTATTCTTTGTCGGGTTTGGTCGGTAGAGCCATCATCTAGGATGATTATTTCAAAATCGGTATAGCTTTGCGTGAAGACACTCTGTAGTGTCTCCATCAGCAGTGCCTCGCGATTGTAGGTTAAGATGATGATGGAGATCGTCGGCATGGGGTGGGAATGTAATTTTTTCTGTAGTAGTTCGCCCAATCTATGTTGATGTTGTCACGCACACAAACGGGAGCCCAGTGTAAGCAAAACGCTTAGCAAAGAAAGGTATTATTGATGAAATCATCAAGATGAGGAGGTGGGGGGTTAGTGTTGGTCAGAAGACCAACACTGGGAAGAACAACACGGGAAGACCAACACTGGGGGGAGTAGGCTCGCCCGTATTGGTGTTTTCCACCAACACAAACCGGAGCCAGGTATGAAGTTTCATTAATGGATAAAAAGATACAAAGGCGATTACAATTAATCATCGGTTCGCTGTTTGCGCAATTTGCGGTGCCGGTGAGCAATATTGCGGTGTCAATATTGGTGATACGCTGGTTTTCGGCGGGCTTGTGGGGGGAGTACGTGGAGCATTTGCTGGTGGTGGGTTTGGCCTTGACCGTGGTGCATTGGGGAAGTAAGGATTATTTATCGAAGCGGTTTAGCAAAGCGCCTAAAAGCATAGCCGTGGACCTCCAACGGTCCATCTTGGGTAAGGCCATGCTCTTGCTAGGGGTGACGATCTTGTTCTGGTTGATCCCACTTCCTGGCTTAGAAAAGGATCTCATTTTAATCTGGATCTGGGCTAGAGCAGCTTGGCAGTTCTTTGAGTCGTTAAACAACTACCGCAGGCTATTTATGCGCATTGCGGCCGTTGAAGTACTGCTGGTTTTGGGCGTAATCTCTGGGCTTTTTCAGTTTGACCTCCAGCTAAGATTTCTATTGAGTCTGTTTGTTGGCGTGGATTTGATCAAGTTCGTCTTGTATAGCTTATTCAATCGTGCGTACCTCTGGCCCTGGCAAAATTTGAAAGATTGGCCCTCCTTTTATCGCGATAGCTTCCCCTTCTTTTTACTAACCTTATCCAGCCTTGCGGCTTCGCGGGCAGATGTGTATCTATTGAGTCTTTGGGAAGAAGCACAGGCCCTCGCTCAATACCAGATTATCACGAATTTCATTCAATATGCCCACCTCCTGGCTACCGCCATCATGTTGCCCTTCTTAAAGAACCTCTTTCGCTTACAGTTTGATTCTATTCAACAGTTAGAAAGGCAATTCATTGGGTTGGGGATGATATTGGGGGGATTTTTGACCGCGGGAATCTATTTCATCACCACTTTTTTGTACCAATTTGAAATGTCCTATACTGTCATTACGTTAATCTATCTGAATATTGTAGTTTTTTATTTTTACTTTTTGCGCATTCCAGCAGGTTTCAGCTTTAATAAAATGTGGAGTGTGATCTTTGTCATGTCGTTGATGGGCGGGATCAACCTAATACTTGGCATCTTAATTATCCCTACCTTGGGTATGATTGGAGGTTTGTTGAGTAGCCTAAGCGCAGGCATCTTAGGACTCCTTGGTTTCAGAAGTAAAAAGCTGTTTCATTTTTCATGAATATCCTACTGACGCACGCCTATTTTCTGCACGAAGACGAAAAGGAGCTGGCCATTATGAAGCCATACCCTCCGCTGGGTCTTCAATGTATCTCCGCCTATCTGGAAGAGAAGGGTTATGATAATACCGTTTTCGACACCACTTTTTCCTCCTTTGACGCCTTCACCACTCACTTGCAAGCAGATCCGCCTCAAGTGATCGGCATTTACACCAACTTGATGACGAAGCTGAATGTCCTTCGCATGATGCGTTGGATAAAAGATCAGCCAAGCTTAGCGGAATGCAAGATCATCCTAGGTGGGCCAGAGGTGCGCCATCATCGAGAGGCTTTCATCCAACACGGAGCTAACGCGATCGTCTTTGGTGAGGGAGAGGAGACGATGTTGGAACTGATTCAGCATTTCGAAGGTACGGGCCCTGCGGATATGGCTGAGATCCCTGGTATCGCCTATCCATTGGCGGACGGGAGTATCATGGTGAACGTGGACCGACCACTGATCAAAGACCTAGATCAACTCCCCTTGCCCAATCGCAAAAAGATTGATCAGACCTTGTACTTCAATGCCTGGAAAGAACGACATGGCTATAGCACCGTCACGATCAATACGATGCGCGGTTGTCCCTATGCCTGTAAATGGTGTAGCCGTGCCGTTTACGGAAAATCCTACCGTCGCCGTAGCCCAGAGAATGTGGTGGATGAAATATTGGACTTGAAGGCTAATTATGATTTTGACAAGATTTGGTTTGTCGACGATGTTTTCACGATCAACCACAAATGGCTGCGTGAATTTTGTCGATTGATGGTAGAGAAAAAGGCCATTACACCTTACGAGATTATCAGTCGGGCCGACCGCATGAACGATGAGATACTGAAGATGCTAAAGGAGAGTGGTTGTTTCCGTGTCTGGATTGGGGCGGAGAGCGGCTCCCAAACCATACTCGATGCCATGACGCGCATGGTCAAGGTAGAGCAAGTGGCTGCCATGATCAAGGCTAGCCAGCAACACGGTATTGAGGCGGGAACCTTTATCATGTTGGGTTATCCCGGAGAAACCGAAAAAGACCTAAAGGCTACCCTAAATTACCTCATCGATGCAGACCCGGACCATTATACCCTAACCGTCGCCTATCCAATCAAAGGAACAGCCCTTTACGAAGAAGTAGAAAACCTTTTTGTGGAGGATTTGGAATGGGGTAATAGTACAGACCGAGACATTGACTTCAAACGCACCTATCCACGCAAATACTACGACCACGCCATACACTGGATACATCACGAAATCAATTTTCATCGAATTCTCCGAGCAAATCCCTTACACTACCGCTTGATTACGAGCAAAATGAGGTCCTGGAAGGCGCGGCTAAGTATGATGGCGGTGAGGGGATTGGGAGTGAGAAAGGTGGAAAATTGAATGTTTAATGGAAATTAAGCTGCTGTGATGGCCCCATAAATGCTCCACTTTACACTTTAAACCCCAGAAAGTCACACTTCTCGCCAAAACTCAAAAAAAACCCATGGATTCACCACCTAAATCAAAACATAAAGTTCTTCTCTTTAATCCCAGGGCAACCAACTATAAGGCACGTATTCCGAACTCTGTGCTTCAAGTTGCTTCTAGCATTGATGCTACACATGAGTGGGTGATTGTCGATGGAAATTTGGAAGACCATCCGAAGGAGAAGATACTAGCCTACTTCAAGACGGGGGAGTTTCGTTTCTTTGGCTGTACGGTCATGCCTGGGCCACAATTGCGCCAGGCCGTTCCCATCACAAAAGCCATCCGCAAAGCTTTCCCTGAAATCATCAATATTTGGGGGGGCTATTTCCCGGCCAATCATCCAGAAGTGGTGCTAGAATCTGGCTGGGTAGATTTCATTATCAATGGTCCAGGAGATCACGCCTTCCCTCAGTTGCTAGCCGCACTGGAAAAGGAAACCTCTTTTGCCAGTATCCAAAGTCTGATCTATTTTGATGGAATGGAGGTAGTCAAGACGGCAAAGGCTCCTTTGCTGCGCTATGACGATCTCCCCGACCTCCCCTACGATAAATTGGACCAGTTGTATCCGATGAAACGGTATCTGGGGAAAAGCTTCATGGGTCGGCATACGATTGCCTATCACAGTAGCTTTGGTTGTCCCTTCAAGTGTTCTTTTTGTGCGGTCGTCCCGATTTACGAAGCCCGTTGGAATGGAAAGTCAGCGGATAAAATTTACGCGGATATTAAGCAACTGAAGGAGAAGTACGGAGCGGATGCTATCGAGTTTCACGACAATAATTTCTTTGTTTCAGAAAAGCGCACGGTGGCGTTTTCTAGATTAATTAAGGATGAAAACATGCAATGGTGGGGCGAAGCCCGAATTGATACCGTAGATAAATACAGTGATGAGAGCTTGGCCTTAATGCGCGAGGCGGGCTGCCGGATGATCTTCTTTGGGGCGGAATCCGGGAATGATGATCTCCTCGATTTCATGGATAAGGGGGGCAAGCAAACGGGCCAACAGATTCTGGATTTTGCCAAGCGTATTCAACGATTTGATATCATTCCAGAGTATTCTTTTGTACTGGGTTGGCCAGCGACAAGTGAGCAGGAAGCATTGCGACAGGTCGAGGCAGAAATCGATTTTATCCGAAAAGTAAAAGAGGCGAATCCACAGACGGAGATCATCATCTATGTGTATAGTCCCGTCCCTACCGAAGGATCGGAAATGTTCGAAAAAGTAAAGGAACAAGGCTTTAGTTTTCCTAAGAAGCTAGAGGACTGGCTGGCCCCGGCCTGGGAATCCTTTGACCTCAGGAAGAACCCGCTCACCCCCTGGCTCACCCCTAAAGTAATTGATAAAATCAGAAACTTCGAAACGGTACTCAACGCCTACTACCCTACCGTTTCAGATATTAAACTGAGCAAATTCCAACGACTTAGTATCAGTGGGATTGCTAGCTTGCGGTATAAATTGGGGGTCTATGGTTATCCCTATGAGCTAAAGGCACTGCAGCGGTTTTGGTTAAAGTATCGTCAACCTGAAAAAGAAGGATTTTGAATCGGATTATACGCCAATTGATGTCTTGGTTTTACCGTCCCATCCTCGAACGCTATTTGCGCAAGGATCGGCCATTCCGCTATGATGGGCTGGAGTTAATCATTCTGCAAAGCGTCTTCCACCCGGCCTTCTTTGGGAGCAGTAAAGTATTTGCTGGATTCCTGAAGCAGCAACACTTGGCCGGTAAAAGGCTACTAGAGGTCGGCTGCGGAAGCGGCTTGCTTTCCTTAGTGGCAGCCAAGGCGGGGGCTGGCGTGACGGCAGTAGATATCAACCCGACTGCCATCGCTTGCTCTCGTGCCAATGCACAAAACAACCACTTGCGGATGGAAGTCATTCACTCAGATATTTTCCAAAACCTGGCGGAGGAGGACTTCGACATTATCATTGCCAATCCTCCTTTTTTTGAGGGGCAAGCCAAGGAAGATAGTTCCTACGCTTGGTATTGCGGACAGGACTTCTATTTCTTCAATACTTTTTTCCGTGACCTTCCAAGGTATACGGGACCTCATTCTAGGGTATGGATGATTTTATCTGAAGTTTGTGACCTTAGTCCAATTGAGGCGATCGCCGCAGCGCATCATTACCAAATGCCCATCATTCATCAGGAAACTCGATTATTCGAGGAGTTTCTGATTTTTGAAATACAAGCGGTGGATGAAAAAGGGTAACTCCCATATATACCCCTATCTAGCTGCGGTTCTGTGGCTACTGCTTGGAGGCTACCAACTATGGAAGATTCGCGATGTCCCTGTCGGAGACTTTGCCAACTACTACTATGCCAGTCAGGCCTTGCTAGCAGGAGAGGATCAGGATGCGCAACTGTACGAGCCTTACACCTTTAATCTTTGGGTAAATGAACGAAGTCCTGAAGCTCTTTTTGTCAATTACGCCCCAGTGCCACCTGTGAGCGTTTTAGCTTATCTGCCCTTTGCTCAAATTGCGGATGTCTATCAAGCGAAGTTATTGTTTAATGGGCTGGGCTTAGTTTTCTTCGTATTGGTATTTCTCTGGGGAGTGAGAGAACAGGTTAAGCTGAGGAGAGATGAAGTACCGAAGGACGCTTTGAATTCGAAAAATAGTGAGACAGCCGTGGTACAGCCCGAACTTGGGCTGGTGCTATGTAGTATTCCCTTCGTCCTATGGACTCCACTTTTCAATAATTTCTACCAAGGTCAGTCCTACTTATATATCGTGAGTTTTCTGTGGCTGGGCTATATCTTTTGGCAAAAAAACAAAGTAATCCAAGCTGCCTTATTTTGGGCGCTACCGATCTCGCTGAAGATCTTTCCAGCCATCCTTTTATTGTTCATCCTATGCAAGCGCCAATATCAGATTTTTGGCTGGACCCTTGGCTTCACCTTCTTGTTCTCAGTCCTGCCCATCGGCTGGCTTGGCCAAGCAACTGTAATCGAATATTTTCAAGATATACTGCCCAGACTCTTTGCCGGAGAAATCAATGACCCCTACACTATTCTCTATCAATCAGCACGGGTATTCATCGACCAGTTATTCATTCTGGATGGCCACCTCAACCCCACTCCCCTCATGGACAGTCCCGGGCTAGCGGCATTGATTTACCTGATCTTCCAATGGATCGTGCTGGGGCTGCTGGTACACTTAGCGGCAAAGGGGAGTCTCCCGAATATCGCCTCCTTTGGCGCTGTTCTATTGGCTGGGCTGCTGCTCAGTGGGTATGGTTCGAACTACAGTATGTTATTACTCTTTTTTCCAAGTATCGGCATTTTAGTTACCAATAAATTCCGGATAAATGGCCTTTGGATGGGCGCTTTGTTCTTGATCTTTCTGGCTGGCAATATCCCGATTTACCAATTACAAGAATCGCCCTTTATTCTGCAATTCCCTAGATTGTATGTTCTGCTACTACTTTTCCTTTGGATCTATTGGTTAGAAGGTCCCGCTTTCCAGCCTAAGATTTGGATCGCGATTGGAGGACTTTTATTGCTAAAATGGGGGTTCAGCGGAATACCTCAGAATCAACTTGCAGACTACTACTTACCTGATGGGCAATATCCAATCATTTTTGACTATGAACACCACGAGGACGGGCTTCGGCTAAAACACTATCGAGGTCAAGGCCCTGAAGAAGATATTCATGCCACCACTGATCAAGTGTATGTAGATTCCAAACTCTCGATACAACATCAACAAGTGTTCTATGACGGGCAAGCGCTTACCGACAGCAAGGGTAGGAAGAAGAAACCGATGCGCCTTAACACAAATGAGATCATATATCTGTCAGATGAGGGACGAGGGGTAGGTTTTTATACGCTTAGAAAATTGAAATTGCCATGAGAAAACTACCTGGTCTCCATCGGCTCCTATTTTCCATTCTCCTAGGATTTATCTTGGCCCATTGCACCACAGATCAGCTTAGGCCCCAATTGGAAGGAAAAGACAGTATTCAACTTCGCTGGGTGAAAGCCTATGAAGGCGAGAATATGGAACAAGTGATGCTAGGGCTACAATGGTCACTTTCCTTCTTGGGGGCTCATTTGCCTCCTGAAACCTGGCCCCAGGCGGTGCAGTTCATAGACCAGGAGGAGTTCATTCTCGATTTAGGAAAAGTAGGTTTCACCCCATCGACTTTAGCGGCATGGCATAAGATACTGGAGCGTTTAAAGGCCAGCGAGGAGTACCAGGTAAAAGGCTCCATTGACTTGTCCCGGTTCCTAGTCTTAAGCCTTCACAGTAGTTGGCATTATTACGAATTGACGCAAGTCCCCGATAACCTTACTGCTTACTTAGCACAACAAGAGCAGGCCCCTTTAGACAGCTTTCCCATCGTCAACTCATCCATCGCCACGGAACCTCGGCTAATTCGATTCCATACACAAGGTGAGTTAAGCGAACGCTATTTTATTGCCGATGAAGGAAAAGGAATCCTGGGCCTGGATCAGCCTGTTGATCACTTTGAAATACTAGATATACTGCCTAATGGTCAATTGCGTTTTATGCTGTATGATGAATCAGGAAATCTAGTTCCAGCGGCTCCATTGGCTACCACTAGGGCGGGCAAGCCCAGCAAATGCCTATGGTGCCATGAGGTGAATGTACAGCCACTCTTCCAACCTACACCAAACCAGCCTGGGTTCTTGACGAGTGAATATTTTCAGGGCGTGGTCGACTCTACCAACCAACTGTTGGACGCCTATCGGGCAAGTCTACCTACCGAACTTAAGCATAGCGAAAAACAAGCCCATACACAAAGTGAGTTGTTGTACATTGTCTTTATGGAACCCTCCTTGGAACGGGTGGCACGGGAGTGGAATCTATCGGAGGAAGCCACTCAAGAAATTCTGAAAGACTTCCCTACGCATACATTTGCTGAATTTCCCTTTTTGGGCGATTTGTATTACCGAAATTGGATTGACTCCCTTGCACCGTATCGAGCTGAAAGACCGCCGGATAGCGTGCGAGAGCCTGGCTGGGAGCCTAATTTTTTCCGCTAGCCTTTTCAACCACCACTTCCGAAGTCTTTAAGACTTCGGAAGTGGTGGTTGCTGAAGAAAAGCGTTCTAAGCGCTCTTGGTAAGCCTGTAGTATCCGATGCTGATAGTCGTTGGGATGATACTTAGATTCGCCATTCGTGGCGCGCAAGTCTTTTTCAAACTGATCCATTTGATAGCCTTGTCTCCGAAACTTCTCTCGCCACCAGCGCACCGTCGACCGTCGAATCCGCTGATTAATCCGTCGCCCCCATTGGACACCAAAGGCAAATTCTATGCTGCGTTTGAGCCAGCCAATTCTTTCCTGCAATTCTATAGCTAGTTTTTGCTCAGGATAGGCGTTCGGAAAAAATTCTCGCGCCCAATGATTGTGTGTAAAAAAGGCTTTAAAACTAGCCTTTCCATACACTGGAATAATGGAAATACTTTCGAATGCTGTATATAGATTCTTGTCTTTCAATTCCAGCTCTTCCTGATCCAGAAAGTAGTTCATGCAAAAATCATGTTGGCGACGGACCAAAAAAGTGAGCTTCTTGAAGAGGTGCAAAAAGGATCGACAGATCCAAAGGCGATCTGGGGCGGTAATGATAAAGAAATCAATGTCTGCAGCTTCGTCCGCGGCATATTTGGAAAGGGAACCAGAAATGGCCACGCCCCGCACAAAGGGGAATTGGCTGATCAAGGCCGCATTTCGATGGGCTTTGGTCATGAGTTTGGTAGACAACTGAAACTTCTTTTGCCGAAGTGAAGATAGTCGTTTACTCTCTCGTACTGCATAATGGTCCCCGGTTTGCTGAAGCTGTCCTTCAGTCACCAATTCAGCTAAGGTTTGTTGAATGATAGGTCGTTGTGTTGGGATCTGGCAAAACTGAAATATCTCTTCTTCTTTTAGCGGAAAAGAAAAGATATCAAAGTACAAGATAGTTTTGACGATCTCCTGCTTGAGTTGATTCATCTAATTTGATTAGTAGGTACTGTAACTCCTATTTGGCCGATCGTTGCTATTTCGGTCGCTTAAAAAGGACTAGCAAGGTCTTAGCCATAAGCTGCATATCTAGCCAAAGAGACCATTCGTTGATATAGGTCAAGTCGCATCGAATGCGTCCTTGTAGTTTTTCCAGGGAGGTCACTCTTCCTTCGTACCCTTCTACTTGCGCAAGGCCCGTAATGCCCGGCAAAACTTTCAGCCGGTCAAAATACTGGCGGCCGAGGACTTTGCTAAAGTTACGATGATCGCTCAACATATGGGGTCTAGGGCCAACAATACTCATTTCACCCTTCAATACATTGATGAATTGTGGCAGTTCATCAAGCTTATTATTTCGCAAAAAAGTAGACCAAGATCCGATCGTTTGTCTGGGATTCATGGGAATGGTACGCAACTTGTAACAGTTGAAAACTCGGTGTTCTACCCCTACTCTCCTTTGTATAAAAAAGACGGGGTAATTCCCCATTACCGCATTAATGACGATGAGTAAAGGCAGTAGCCAACTCAAGACAAACAACAGAACTACAGATGCTACGATAATGTCGAAAAAACGTTTAATCAATTGATATCGGATGGGGAGTGGATGGGGCGTTGTCGAAGTGAGCTTTTTTCTCGCCGAGGCATCGAAGGGGAACGGCAAGGATTCTGCTATTACCGGACTAGCGGTCGGGTTTTCATGTAAAGGGTTTCGGAGGAGCTTCATGTTCTGAGATAATTTGAAATATTGATACAAACAGGGCGAAAAAAACAACTCCATGCTGCCGCTCCAATAAACTCTCGATCATGGAGAAGGCCAGCACGGCAATGCTGAAATACAAAAAGGGATGGTTCCAATCCCATTTCCATTTTCGCCATCCTAAGCTTAGCAGCAGGAGCCAGATCAAAGATCCAAGTAGCCCCAGTTGCACCCAGGTTTCCACGAATTGGTTGTGAAAGTTGTAACCTAAATATCCCTGATCGCCCAAAGTGGGATTACCGTGGTAAACATTGTGTTCAATAATTGTTGCATCTAGCAAATCTTGCGCATCACCTACCCCAGTTCCGAGGAGGTAAACGCTTTCCTCCTCCATAATCTCTCCTGCAAAACGCCAAAGCAGCAACCTAATGGTCAAGCCATTAAATGGGGTATCATAAACGAATTGATCCTGTTGCAGCACCTCAAATTGAGAATGCAGCAATTGATCAAACCGATTTCTGATTTGACTAAGAAACAGCACACCGATCAGGAAGGAGATCACAACTAGGATTCCTGCCATCCGCATGCGCTTCGACATCAGTTTTGCATAGTTTTGAAATGCTAAACGCGATAAATACAAAAGGGTTAGAACAATGAATAGCCTTGAAGATAAAAGCACTATTCCCATTAGTAAGCTAAATATCACGAAGATTTGCCAACGAATATTAGCCAATAAATTATACTTGATCCTAATGAGATAATGACCAAAAACTAATCCTGTGAATGTGAAAAATGAAAAATAAATGGCGTTTAGCTCATCCAGGGGCCAGCTAAATGCGTGATAAAAGAAAAAGCTGGCGTTGCCTGTCTGAAAGTAGTTACGGAATGCTAAAAGTAAACAAATCCAGATGGAAATGCAACACCCTAATACCAGACTTAACATACATTGACGGAAGCCGACAAAATCTATTTCTCGATCTAGGCCCATGAAAATGGGAATCACAATCAGGGCCGCTTTCTTCTCCAAACTAAACAAGGCCGCAGTCTCATTAGCTGACCACCACAGACTACTGGCATGTAAAGCATAGAATAAAACAAAGACTCCCAACCAGGGAAGTCGCACTAGGTTTTTGATCCGACTCCACAATTGTGACTGCATGAGAACCGACACGCCATACAAGATAATCACCAAGACATTCAAACGCTTTGAGATCAGCAAGCTCACCGGCAGGAATGCCAGCAGCCATTGGCTTAGAGTCCGTGACTTGATGGTTATAGAGGGCATAGATAGAAGGTCTTTATCCGTTAATCGCCGTTATGATGAGGGTTGATCCAAGAGATCCAAAAAAAGTTTTTCGTAGGAGTCAATAATTCCTTCCCATCGGTATCTGCTGAGCATACGTTCTTTATTCCCCTTTACCCACTGGGTTACATCTTGTTCCCCTATTTTATCCAAAAGTCGACTTATCGAGGAACTATCCAAAAAGTAATGCGCATTTTCGGCCAAAACTGATCGGTTAAAGACATTATCATGGGCGCAAATAGGTACTTCACAAGCCATCGCCTCTAGCAAAGACGGATTAGTCCCGCCCACCGAATGACCATGGAAGTAGAGCTGCGCATAGGAGCGAAGGCTATTCAATTGCTCAAAATCATAAATCCCCCCTAGATAATGGACTTGGTCGCTGGGATACCTTGCCCTAAGGTATTTTCCATAAGCTTGCTCAGGATTTCCTACAATCACGAGCGGGCCTTCGTATTTACTAGCTATAACTCCTTGAATGATCTCCTCGATGTGATTTTCAGGTACAAACCGAGCAATGGCCAATACATAAGCTCCCGCTTCCAGTTGGTATTGCTCCAGGTGTTCCAGGCTTGGGTTTATCTCAGATTGTGCGCCGTACGGAATAAAGGTAGAAGGCTTTTGGTAGGTCTGCTGTAAATAATCTTCAATGGCCGTAGAATCCGCAATCAGGGCATCAGCTCGATTGGCGGCTATTCGTTCCATTCTTTTAAGAAAGTGTTGTACCCGCTTTGAATACTTTGATCGTTTCCATTCCAGTCCGTCCATATGCATGACCTGGATCATTTTTTTGGGCCACCACGGATACCAGATTGCGCTGCTGGTATATCCCAATTGGAATAAAATATCAAAGGGGCGAGAGCGAGCATCTCGAAGACAATTAAAATCGTAAACAAATTGCCCAAAACTCCCCAATCGATCCTCAGGATCAAAGCAATGGATTAAGTCTACCCCTTGATAGCTATCCTCTTTGAATGGATGGAGAGAAGAATTATACACCCAAACCTCATGTCCACGCTGGACCAGGCCCACAGAGAGATATTGAGCAAATTGTTCATAGCCGCCATAGCGGTTGGGAATTCCGCGCGAGCCTAATATACCCAGGCGAATCTTTTTCTTTTGCCTCACTAGCAAGCAGTTGTTTTGAAGAAACAGAGAGTATGAACTGGTTTATATATCGCTAGAACTGAGATTCTTTAAAAAAGATCGGGCAATTAGCCATAAGAGTGGTGGTAAGCCAGCGCTGATTATAATCGCTAAATAAGGGTATTCAATTCCCGAATAACCAATATAAGCGAAGACAAAACCCAAAGGCACCGAACCACAGATCAAGCCGACTAGAAAGGGACGCCACTTCATTTGATTCAACCCTGCCATACACGCTATCAACTCTGGTAATACAGGAAGCCACCTAGAAATAGCTACGATCCAACTCCCGTTCTTGGCATAGGTCTTTTCCCCTTTAGCCAATCCTTCTTCACCCAATATCCATACGGCAGCTCTACGCCCTAATCCGCGACACAAAGCAAAGGCAAATACCCCCGAAGCAATCCCTCCTAAGGTAGCCAATACCCCTCCCATCAGGGGTCCGTAAATGTATCCCAAAGCCGACATGATCACGGTACCGGGAAGCGGTAAAAAAAGATCAGCTAATAATAAGAGAATAGCCACAACCCATGCCCATTGGCCGTAATTCTGAAGCCAGTCAACGGCTTTACCTTCACTAAAGAAAGCCATAAACCAATCTCCCCAGATGATGAAGGGAACGATGATTAAAGTCGCTATCAAGAGGTAAGCCAGCCAGGTACGCATACTAAGTATATCAATGAAGATGATCAATTTGCTGCATATTAAAGCAATTATTCAAATAATGGCTTATTTTTCGTGCAAAAAGTCAGCAAGCCATGCCTAAACCACAAGCTGCAACCATAGATCCAGAACAGCTGCCTACCCTGGCCGCTACCGTTATTAAACAAGCTAAGTTCCCCATGCTCGCTACCATGGATGGGGATCAGCCTCGTCTCCGGCCCGTTTCTCCGGTGAAAGTAGATGGGTTTACGATCTACATCGCCAATTTGCGCGCTTACCAGAAAACGGCACAGATTGCCGCAAATCCTAAGGTAGAACTCTGTTATATGGATGGCGAACACAATCAGGTGCGCATCACGGGTATTGCAGAAGTATTACAGGATCGACCCCTTTTAGAGGATATCTGGCGAAAAAACCGCCTACTGGAGCACTATCTAGGGTCCATTGACAATCCTCAGTTGATCGTCTATAAGGTAGTGCCGCTTCGGGTGACCTATATGCAGGAATGGGCTTTGGATTACTGGGAAGTCCCCCTTGCTTAATGCTGAATACACATGCAACTCTCCATCATCATCCCCGCCTATAATGAAGCAGCAATTTTACCAGATACGATTGCCAATATTCGGGAGGCCCTAGCAAGCAGCAAATGGTCGGACAAGCCCTGTGAGATCATACTCTGTGACAACAGCTCCACCGACGATACACAGCAGGTAGCGGAACAGCTAGGCATTCAAGTTGTACCTGAGGCCGAACGGCAAATTAGCAAAGCTCGGAATACTGGCGCCCAGCAAGCCCAAGGCCAGTGGTTACTCTTTATCGATGCGGACACCTATCCTACCGCTGCGCTAATGAATGATCTATGGAATACGATTCAGAAAGGCTACTATGTCGGCATCGGCACGACGATCAAAGTCCAAGGGGGATCGAAATGGAATCAGCTTCGAATGGAAAGGCTCAACCCACTCATGCGCTGGTTGAATTGGTGTGGTGGAGCCTTCATACTCTGCGAAAAAGAGGCTTTTGAAAAGATTGGCGGCTTTAGCACCGATTTGTATGCTTTGGAAGAAATTGAATTTGTTATCCGCCTGCGCCGCTATGCTCGAAGTGTCGACAGCAAGTTCACCGTCCTATACAAACATCCGGCTATCACCTCTGGCAGGAAGGGAGAAAACACATTTAGCTCCTTTTTTACCGTCACCTTTTCCACTACCCTTTCCATTATCTGGCTCTTCCTTCATCTACTACTACCGAAGGCCATTCGCTTCAAGGGTAATCCTAAATTCTTAGGCTTTTGGTACAATCGTAGAAATACTACAAAGTGAGCAAGTTTACTTCTCCCTATGAATTCGAGGAGGGCCAACAGGTATAATTACGTGTTTTCCAACAAATGTATAGATATACGTTTTTCCAACTTTGAAAAAACGTATCTTTAGTAAGACAGGCAAAGATCTTTTCTGGGTCAGCATCACCTTGCTATCTGCTCTTTGACTGAAACGTATTGGCTAGGCATCTACACCAAAAGCTAGACACAATGGACAATAACACGGAAAACAAATTCAATGGACTCGACACCTTTGAGCATGTGGTTGTGCTTATGTTGGAAAATCGCTCCTTTGATAACTTACTAGGGTTCCTCGATCAGGATGAAAGATTCAAGTTACCTGATGGCAAGACCTTTTCAGGTCTGAATGATCCAAAATTAGAGGTTCCTGTTCCAACCTACGCCAAGGGTTATGCCCAAAACCAAGTATTGAAGCCTATACCTGTACAACACAATGATTTCTCCCAGCCTTTTCCAGACCCAGGAGAGGTATATCAACATGTGAATACTCAGCTGTATGATACCATCCTACCCAACAGCAATAAAGGCATTGATCAGACCCAAATGACCAAGCCCTACAATATACCGGATCCCTTACCCCCTATGAGTAAAAGGATGCAGGGGGCGGTCAAGGATTACATCAATACACTACAAGGGCTTTGGTATTCCAAAATTGGCTCTAAGCCTTGGTGGCGTCGTATCTTTATGTGGAAGAAAAAGCGTCAATATGGGGCTTATAAAAACCCAGGCATCGACCAGTATGGTGTGATCATGCAGTGTTTTACCCCCAAACAGGTCCCCGTACTTAGTACCTTGGCTTGTGAGTTCGCTGTTTTTGATCATTGGTTTTGTTCTGTCCCAAGTCAAACTTGGTGCAATCGAGCTTTCTGGCATGCCGGAACCTCTGGCGGGCAAGTCGTGAACCCGACCGATGAAGCCACTGATCAGATTTGGCATGATTTCCATATCTGGAGAAAGCAGGTTTGGTCACAGCCTACCCTTTTTGATCGGATGGCGAAGCAGCATGTTTCTCATCATGTCTACGCTAATCCTTTGGTCTGCTTAACCCAACTCGTACATGGTTTTTCGCATCACCTCAAGGTGGTTTCTAACGAACATCATCTAAAGGAGTTTGAAAGAGACATCAATGGGAAGAGCGATCGAGGGTTCGCTAAATATTCTTTCATAGAACCGAGATTTTTTGGAAAGCACAATGACCAGCATCCCTCCTCCGTAAGTTCTGGCTGGTATGTGGATGACGGGAAAACACGAGAAGGAACGGTACGTTTAGGGGAAGAACTCATCCGCAGAGTTTACAATATAATTAAGGATAGTCCACATCGAGACGACACCTTACTCATCATCACCCACGATGAGCACGGGGGATGTTATGATCATATTTACCCGGGATCGACGGAAGCACCGGACTTTCCTCACCCTGGGCAAAAAGGCTTCGACTTCAAGCGCTTAGGAATACGTGTGCCTATGGTAATGGTGGCCTCATCTATACCAAAAAACACGGTAATAAATGAGGTATTTGATCATACCTCCTTCATTAAGACCATGTGTAAAAAATGGGGTTTGGAAGGTTTACAAACACGAGATAAATCTCCCAACACCAATACCTTTGGGCATGTTTTTTCTCGTACAAAACGTATGGATTGGCCTGACTTGCCACTTGCATCACCTCCTATCCGCCCAGGCGAGGATGCTGACTATCATAATGATCCACTCAATGAGCTACAGCGTACTATGCTGATGGTGGCAACCAAAATAGCCAGGGAAAATGCCGAAACTAGAAAACAAGAAATTCGAACGGTAGACCTTGATAAGATGGATACCGTCAAGGAAGCCATGGATTACTTGGTAGAAATCCGACCGCTGATAGATCCTGCGGTGAGTTAGTGAATCTATAGAGCTTTAGCTAGAAGAAATGGCCTCCCCAAACATGATCCGATGCCCATCAATCGTGCGAATCGCAAATTCGCGTTGTCCCCAAGGTTTGTCGGAGAGTTCGCTAATAATTTCTACCTCCTTTGCTTGGTATTCGGCGTAAATAAGATCGATATTTTCCAAGTCAATATAGCCGAAGTAAGAATGATTCCTGGTTTCGAAGGCGGAGCGGTCATCTGGGCATTCCCCCAACATCACCATAAAGGTGTCCCGACGCAGGAAGTGCCAGCCATCACCGGCCCACCAGGTGCTAAACCCCAATTGGTTTTGGTAGTAATCAGCAGATTGCTTGAGATCTTTGACTGCTAGGACAAAGCGCGTCCCTTTGATTTTGGCTTCCATCAGGTAGATTTATTGACGATTAAACTGTGGGAAAATAGGTAAGAACACTAAAATCCAAATGAGATATTCATAGATATTAGTCAAATAACTCCCCGTAAACTGATAGAGGAAGATAAAAGCAAATAAGATCATCCGATAATAATTGCTGTACACCTTCGTGTAAAAGAACAAACCGATTTCTGCCAATAAGCGCCCCGCAAGACCAAGGAGGCCTAGGCTGGCTAAGGTCTCTGCACTGGCATTCGGTATCCGGACTAAATCTCGCCATTCACCCTCATAATTGTAATACTCCACAATAATAGGCTGCCCTACTATCTTAATCTGCCCCCAACCAGCACCCCAATAGAAATCCGTATGTTCCAAGATCTTCCAGGCGAGCATAAAGGCCTCCCAGGTCCTGCCATTAGCAGAACTATCGTGTCCCGCAAAAATCTTACCCACCCGATCTACCACGGGATTGAATGGGAAGAACTCCCACAGAATAAACCCGGCTACAGCTGCCACCCCCAACAGGTAAATACTCGCAAAAAAGATCCTTTTCCGACGCAAAAGACTGCCCGCATTCAGTAGAAATACCGCTAAAATGGCAATCACCATCCCGCCTAAAACACCGAAGGACAAGGACAGTAACATGGCAAAACACAAGAGCCCCAAGGCCATTAGATGTTTGTTGTTCGAACTAAAGACGAATGCCGTAAAGTAATAGAGTACTATTGGGGCCAACAATAAGCTATAAAAGGAGGGTTCGTAGACTAAAAGACGAAGGCGAGGAAAGGCTGGAATCGCGGGATGAATCGGCACATCATACCATAAGATCTCTCGTGTCAAAGGAAGCAATAAGCCAACAATAGCCAACAACACTAGGAAGGTATTGTACAAGGTGATCTGTTGGAAGTATTGCGGAAGCTTTTCGTGTTTGTCCCGGAGATAATGGTAGGCCCATAGACTAAAGACAAAAGCGCTTGAAAACAGGATATAGGATTTGATATAAGCTCCAGTATCTACCCCTGCGCTAAAGTGTTGGTATCCAAAGACAAGGCTTACAAGCAAATAGACCATAAGCGGGCGCCAGACTCTTTTTCGCAACAGCAAAAGAACAAAAAGCGGACTCAATAAGGTGGTGTATAGAAGGCCAGCGGGTAATAAGAAGATATTGAAGAAAAACAAGCCAATGACCAGCAAGATCTCTGGAGAGAAGGGAGAGGTAGACCTTGATAGTGGATTAAAAGATGATGAATCGATCGGGTTTTCCAAAGAAATCGCTTGGTGATGATAAAGAATTGGACTTCCGTTAGACACGAAGTTAACAAGTGCATAGGATTACCCACAACTATTATGAAATATATTTATGTTTACAGCCTGATAGTAAGCCATATGACAACTCCCAATTCTACAAATGATCAATTAAGCTGGCAAGACTTACAGCAGCATGCGCTTTGGTGGGTCAGGTTAGCCGCGGACACGGTTTCGTTTTTCTGGCGCGTCCTTTGGAAGCACTGGTTCTTAAGTTTCAGCTTGATTGGGCTCTTGACGGCGCTGCAAGTGTTTAGCTTATACCAACAATCCAAGAGTTATGAAATGACCTCTACCTTTGTCTATGGTGATCTGCACCCCAAAATTTTTGGAGATATGATCGCCAAGGTGAATATCTTGATTAACAATCAGGAAGATGAACAGGTAGCCAGACTCTTGCATCTCAAGCCTTCACAAGTAAGTAGCATCAATGCCATTAATGTATCGGATAGTCGTGGAAAATCCTTAGAAAGCAATTATACGATGCATAAGGAGCCCATGATTATCACGGTGAAAATGCGACAGCCAATCCCTGGCGACAGCCTTCAACTCGCCATCAATCACTACCTCAATAGTAACCCATTTTCAGCCAAGCGCTTGGAAATGAAGAAAAGACTGCTACAAGAAGAACTAGAGTTTATAAATGCCAAACAAATCACTATAGATTCAGTCCTGAAGCGACTCTATGAAACGCCAGTAAGCTCTACGACTGAATCCGGCGCGGTGACCATTGAAAACAGTGAAGGGAAAAACGCCTACGAATTGCTCCGCTTCTCCCGAGAACTTGTGCAACGGAAGACCGATATTGAAAACAGCTTGGTACAAGCAGAAAATGTCTTTGCCATTGATAATTTCATCGTCTTACCCAGTGCACGCTTTGGCCTGGGAGGCATAATCAAGAGCTTAATCATTGGCGGAATACTCGGCTTATTTCTAGCTGCTGCCGTTGTCTTTTGGAGGGAGCATTTAAGCCGCTGGATCAAGCAGTTGGAGCAGCAATAGCATGAAAGAAACACCTGGCTCCTCCCCCCCAAACCAATGGTTAGAACGACTTTGGTCGGCAAGGCTGACCTTTTTCAACTTCTTCTCCCTCGGTCTGCTCAAGGCTACAGATGCCCTAATCCTACTTTTTCTCATTCCCATTATTATTAGCCGGGTGGGCATTGCCTATTTTGGGGTGATTGCCTTTGTGGGGGTGTGGCTAAACTATGGCCGTGCCGTAGTCGATTATGGCTTCAATATTTCCGGTGTCCGGCAAATTGCCTTGATCGGGGAAGATAGACAAGCGCTTTCTCATTTATTTTTTCAGGTATTGTACAGTAAAACTGTGATTGCCCTGTTCTTTGCGGGCGCCTTGTTGATTTTGGTGCAAGTTGTCCCTTTCCTGGGAGAGAAGAAGGCCGTATTCCAATGGGGACTTTGGATGATTGCCGGGCAAGTCTTCTTCACAGATTGGTTCTTCATTGGCCTGCAAAAATCCTATCTGCTTGCCATTGCCAACTTACTGATCAAAAGCTTATACGCGGTGCTGATCTTTTGGGGAATTCAAGGCGAGGCCGATTATATCTATGTGCTAGCCTACCAAGGACTAGCCGCCACCGCAGTGGGTGCGCTGGTTATCGTTTACATCGTGATACGCTTTAAACTTAGTATCAAAGCGCCCAGTTGGCAGGCTATCCTGGGGCATCTTAAAACTGACTTTAAACTACTGGGTAGTAATCTTGCCGTGGAATTCAATTCCTCCTACAGCCTCCTCGTCCTGAACGTTATCTGGGGAGATATTCTAACAGGCTACTTCAACGTGATGTATCGATTGCTGCAACCGATTCGATTCCTATTGATCATTTTTTCGCAAACGATATTCCCGATCGTCTGTGAAAAGACTAAGGAGGGTTGGTTGGCCCTGAAGCAGTATCTCCGCAATGCCTTTCTCTTATTTGTAGGGGCTCCCATTTTGGCAGTAGTGTTGCTAGCCTTTTGTGCTGAACCCATATTTCTGTACTTCGCTGGGGATGTTAATGAAGACTTATTGTATAGTCTACGGCTCTACTTGATCGTTCCATTGGTGACCCTATTAAATATACCGGCCTATCAGATTTTATTGGCTTATGATTTGAAAACTGCTTATGTGACAGTCCTCTTGTCGGGTTTGGCGGTAAATTTAATCCTGGCCTATTTCTTGACCGAAGCTTTTCAACTCAACGGCTTGATATGTTCGCTTTTAATCGTAGAGGCCTGGGTAAGCATCGGCTTATACATCATGTTGAACAAACATCGAAACCTCATTACGCAGCATGGCTAATCATTTGCCAAAGATCTATGTTCAAATTCTCAACTATCGGGGCTGGGAAGACACCATCAAATGTGTTCGTTGCTTTCTAGCACAGGAGCAGGTGGACATTCAAATCCTGTTAATAGACAATGCCTCTCCTGATGAATCCTTCGAAAAATTGGCAGCTGAATTCAAGGGACACCCTCAAGTAGCGTTGCTCCAAAGTGAAGAAAACGGAGGGTATGCCAAAGGGAATAATATCGGGATAGCCCATCTAAGATCTAAAACTTTCGATTATCTCTTGATCTCCAACAATGATGTTCGACTTGATGATACCTGCCTACTAAGTTCATTAGTAGCTCAATATGAACAACTCCCTAAGATCGCCTTTATCGCTCCGGCCATGTTTGTAGATGGACGAGAAGATCAAAAGCACCAGGCTTGGCGGCTTCCGAGGTTTCGAGATGAGGTAATGGCTTCCCTGCGCATCCTCTACTTTATCGGGAAACGTACCATTCAAACCAGTAGATACCAATTCCCTCCCACTGCCTTGGCCCCACAAAAGGTAGATTGTCTGAGCGGTTCCTTTTTTATGGGTAGTAAAAACATCTTTGAGCAAGTTGGCGGATTCGACGAACATACGTTCCTATATGGGGAAGAAACCATTTTAGCCCATAAAATCAAAGACTTAGAGCTACAAAATTACCTCTGGCGTGCCAAACATTATCACCACGATCAAGGTAGTACCACTACTCGTCTCCATTCTCTACTGCAGCTACAACGTTATTGGTTAGCAAGCACCCTCTATTATCAGGCGCACTACCGCAAGTTGTCCGGATGGAAATTGCTAATCTTAAAAATTTTGTACTTTTGCTGGGTACTGGAAACCCTCCTGTTTCAAATTTTCCCCAAAAGAACATTACGGAACGATTAGTCTAAGAAATCCCAAAATCGGTCGAGGGTATCCTTTACGATCTATGAGAAATAATACCTTAGCGTTTGATGGAATACCTAAATCACTTTGCGTTAGGTTTCGTGATCACTGTCCTCTCTATACTACTACCCGGAATAGTGAACATGACGGCCGTAACGATAAGCATGAAAAGGGGGTTATACACCTCCTATAGGTTCTCCCTTGGCGCTACCCTAACGATTACCGTACAAGCCTTTATCGCCATCACTTTTGCTGGTTTTTTGAGTAAAAACCCCGCCATTCTTACCTTCTTAAAGCAAACTGCCGTAGCTATCTTTATCATTTTGGGCGTGATCTTTTTACTATTGGCTCGACACCCAAAGGTGACGAAGACCACCTCTAGCAAAGGGAAACCCATTCTCCTAGGTATCGTAGTGGCATGGATGAACCTACTGAATATTCCGTATTACTTCACTTTCAGTACTTTCTTTGAAGCAAAAGGTTGGATTGTGCTGGACGACCCCATCAAATACACTTACTTATCTGGGATTGCGATCGGTGCGATCTTGTTGCTCATGCTGTATGGGCGTTTCGCTCAATTTATCACCGTAAGCGGACCGCACCTCGCCCGTAACCTCAACTACTTCCTGAGCGGGCTATTCTTTGTCATGGCTATTGTCCAAGCCGTGCAATTGTATGGGCAGGCCTAATGTAGCTGTGATTGGCCTATACGGTAACTGAATCCATACTATTTCTTCTCTATATCCATCTTTATCTCTGCATCGTATTCCTTGTAAGTGGAATAACGATTATTGAACATCCACATGACTTGGCTGGTACACTCCTCTCCCCCACCCCGAATGGCGAAAGGCCTCACATTATCCTTTGCGGAATCAGAGGTAATAGCTGTTTCCTTCCAGGTTTTGCCTCCATCAGCCGTTTCCCCTTTGAAAATTTCAAAAACATCTCCAACAGGCTTTGAGTAGTAAACAATGTTGATGTTTTCATGATCGAGATATACGCCGCCGGAATAGTGAGGCTCTGGTTCTCTCATACTCTTGTCCTTTTTGTAGCGTGGAAACCAGGAGCCGGCATCACTTATCTTGGTATTCTCCCAGCTTTCACCATTCCATTTGGCATACCAATACCGATGTTCCGATTCTGCGGGAAGCTTAGAGTAAACGATGGTAGGATATCCCTCCTGGGAGACCGCTACATCCCATATCCAGGAGCGAACTCCAAAGGCGTTTTCTTTGAAAAAAGTCGGTGCATCGTATACCAGGTCGCAGTCCTCGTGCTCAAGCGGCAATTTGTCCATGGTCCCTAGTTGACGGCCATCTGCACTATAGAAATTACCTGCTCGATACTTTATATAATAAATACTATTCAAAGGCTCATTGCGAGGATGTCCATCGGTAAAAGCAAAGTGGATTTCATCTTTTCCATTGGTAGCCACTTTCAGATAGGGCCGTTTGTGGGTAAACT
>JAHQWA010000227.1 GCA_019634045.1 Saprospiraceae bacterium | reverse complement strand
GTCGCAACCATTAGCCGCTTGTCCGGCCAGGATTTCTGTTCCCATCGTATTATTGCTGTCGTAGGTGGTCCCATTGAAGAGGATGTTTGCGTTTTCACAGATGGTGGTTTCGAAGGTTCCTTGTGCAGAAGGCAGGAAGCTAAGCGTAATCGTAACCACGCTATCGCAGCCATTGACTGCAGCGCCGCTTAATATTTCCGTGCCCGAAGGGTTGGCCGCATCATATTCCGTACCATTAAATGTGATGCCTTGACCTTCGCAAACTTCTGGTTCAAATATCCCCGTTGCAAGCGGAAAGAAATCTACCGTTACCTGTACCACACTATCACAACCATTAGCCGCTTGTCCCACTAAAGTTTCAACCCCCGTAGGATTATCCTCATCATAGGTAGTCCCATTAAATTGGATATCGCTTCCTGGGCAAATGGTCGTATTAAAAACACCTTGAGCGGATGGAATAAATGTCAAACTCACCTCTACAATACTATCACAGCCATTAGCAGCAGCGCCGCTTAATATTTCTGTACCCGAAGGATTGGCCGCATCATATTCGGTACCATTAAATGTGATGCCTTGGCCTTCGCAAACTGCGGGACTTAAGGTGCCACGAGCCTCGGGATGAAACTGTAGTTGTACCGTAACGATGGTGTCGCAGGCCCCACCTAGTCCCGGCATGCTTTCCGTACCCGTAGGGTTATTGATATCATAAGTCGTCCCATTAATCGTGACAGATTCTGTCGGGCATAGCACCTCAGAAGGGTCGTCGCCAATGGTCGAAGTTATGGCAGCTAAAACCTCAACAACAGTAGAATCTGCTGACCTTCCACAAGTGTTGTCCGTCACCTCCAAGAAGTAAGTGCCTGCTTCCGTCGCATCGTTCGGGTTTTGATTGGTGGAGGAATAATTGTTAGGGCCCGTCCAGGTAAAGGTCAAGCCCGTGCTTCCAGTCGTTTCATTACCCTGCAATTCTATAGGAGATCCGAAGCAAAATGGTCCCGGATTATTAGCCGTAGCGATCAATTCATTTTGAATAATGGTGCAATTACCGAAAGGGGAGGTATTATCTGACAGATCAGTTGCAGTAGCACCTACCACATCCCCAACACTCAAGCTAATTGGCACTGACCAATCGCCGTTCGCATCCGTCACCGTTTCTCCTAAATAGAAACGACCTTGGCAGGCATTGTTGCTCGGACAAGCCACATTATCCACCTGAAAAACCTCTATAATAGTATTTGGGGCAGCCTTCCCCTCCACTAGTCCTGTACTGACGCAGAGAATAGCTGGTGGTGCCGTCCCGTTAGTGGTATTACTCTGATACAGAATCCCCGCTCCATTGCAGAAAAAGCTATTGCGCTGGAATCGGTTCACGGCTGCGCTAGGAAATTTGAAAATTCCTACATTATTAAAGGCAATTACATTCCCAAGTCCCTCCGAAGGACCGCCTATGAGGCTATTGTTGGGCGTACCCGGTTGGTCGTCTAGGTTGACCCCGAAGCCCGTGTTACCAAGATCCATGGTGCCCGTGGCATCTGTTCCGATAGCATTTCCTTGCACAACTACTCCTTCTACTCTAATTCGAATACCATCACTATTGAACCCAATTATATTTCCTTCTCCTAAGGTCGCATCTCCTCCGATTAAAACATTCGTACAAACCCCTTGCATAATGACCACCCCATTGATCGTATTTCCAATGTTGGCCATACCTGCAGTAGGATCAACGCCCACAAAATTGGATTGGATCGTAATGTTATTGCAATCCGATAGGAAATTGACAAAGATACCGTGGTGATTCCCTCCAAGGATATTTCCTCGATCAGGCCCCCCGATAACGATGTCAGCTAGCTGGGCACCAATCAGGATTCCCGCATTATTGATTTCATCAAAGTTGACCACTTTCAAACCATAAATCTCTGTATTACTAGCCCCTATATTTAAGCCATGTGATAATGGCATCGTATTGGTACCATCTATAGTGATATCACCCAAGGTATAGGCGGGCTGAGTCGTTCCGTCAATCGTAGTCAAGGGATCGGTAAGCGTAGGTAGGGGTGTAATAGGTTCAATCACAAAGGGTCCAGTTCCACCAATGTTGAACGCGATTATATCTGCTCCAGCATTGGTATTACTGGCGTCTATGGCTTCCCTCAAGCTACAATGCGTAGCGTCACAAGTTCCATCATCATTATCATCTACCGTATTAACCACCCAAGTCGTCTGTGCGAACAGGGGAGAAAATAGGATTGACAGGAGGAAGAGGCTGTATGTAAGTAGATATTTGCTAAAGTTCATGGTCCAGGGTTTACTTTTCTCAGGTAAATTGGCGAAGGAAGATGGGTGTTATACATCCATTAATTCCATACTCCCCCTTATGTGACCATTTTACTTATGCATTGTTGCACAAATAGGCTGCCTTTTCCGAAGAATTGGCTGGATTGTAGTAAGAGGGGCAATTCCAGCGGCTACTTTCCCATTATCTGCGGAAATTTGATTGGCGGGTTATGGTAGCACTTTTGGTAATTGCGCTGGCAAAACTAAGAAGATTAGTGGACATATCTATCCATGCCTCAAGCTTTCCAAGTACACCATCCTACAGTCTAACGAAAGATTAGGGCAAAGGATTACACTTGTAGAAGACAAAAACTCATTCACATCCAAAATGGCTAAGTAATTGCTTTTTTCTATACTTGCAGCTGATCAAACCATCTTTCTAAATAAAACTGCTAAAGACCTCTGAAACCAGCTACTGGCTAAAGGTATAGTGCTAAGCTTGTTTGACATGGCAAAAAGTCGACTTCTACTGCTCTTGGGGCTTATTCTTTTTTTCTTTTGTGCTGCTCCCTTTTTTGTTCAGAAAAGCATGTATAATGATGGGATATGGTATGCTTGCATCGCTAAAAACCTAGCTGATGGCATTGGCTCCTTCTGGAATCCACAATTAACCTCGACTATTTTCCCCTCTTTTCATGAGCATCCTCCATTAGTTTTTGGCATTCAATCCCTATTTTTCAGCCTATTCGGCAGTAGTATCTTAGTAGAACGGCTTTATGCCTTGTTCATTTTTCTGTTTTCTGCTTGGCTTATTGTTCGAATTTGGAAAAAAGGATTGGCACAAAAACTGGAATTAGCCTCGCTCTGGCCCTTGCCCCTTATTTTTTGGTTGCTAAATGAAGTCATCTACCTCTTTTATCCAGGAAATGTCTTGGAACCTACGATGGGGGCCTTTACGCTTCTTTCATTTTACTTTCTTTGGATAGCAGCTGAAAAAAAAGAATTAAAACAATCTTTGCTATTCCTGGCCCTAGGCGCGTTGGCATTGGTTGGAGCCACATTGTGTAAAGGTTTCGTTGGACTTTTCCCGCTTGCCGTATTGTTTCTACATTGGGTTGTTTTCCGATCCATGTCCTTTTTGCAAATGACTTTGCGATCCGTGATCCTAATAGCTCTTTTGGTAGTTACTTATCTAGTGCTGTTGGCTGATCCCGTTGCTTTACAAAGCCTGGAAAAATATATCGATAGCCAAGTGTTTGCTAGCATTAATGCAGAGCGGACAGCTTATCATCATAGAGATAGTCGCTTGTACATTATAAAGCGTCTGTTGGAGGTTTCCTTCCCTAGTTTAATCCTTACGGGGCTGCTATTATATCCTGCCTTTAAAAAGAAAATCGTCATTCTCACTAGTGACCTCAGTAGGATAGCCCTGTTTTATTCCTTGATTGGCGTTTCGGCCTCCTTCCCACTTATGGTATCCCCCAAGCAGTCATTCTACTACTTACTTCCTGCGATCCCATTCTTCGCCTTGGCTATGGCCACACTTGTTGCACCAATAGTGAGGGAATACTTATTGAACCTAGATGAGCGACCAGGCCGCTTTCGATCTATACAGGTGGCTTTATCCATACTATTGCTGGTTGGAATAATTTTTACAATTAGCAAGATTGGTACGATCTCTAAACGAGATAAGGTAAGTTTACCAGATATTGAGATGATTGGAACAGTGGTTCCGCAGGGAAGTACCGTAGGAGCAAAGGCTTATACTGCACAATTAGTAGGTTACCTGTACCGCAAGTACGAAATCAAGATAGACACCAATGCATTTGACTATGAGTATTTGATACTTGATGGTGAAAAGGGCTATGCTGAGCCTAATAATTTCAGCAAAGCCCTTCAAGGAACGAAACGTTTTCATCTATATCATCGCCAGTAGGATCACTTCCACTTCCGGACAATCACCATCCAATCCTCTCCTCGTTCGATCGGAGCTTTACCTAGGGAAACGACTTTTCCGCCTTTCACCCGTTTGACCTTACCACGTCCCAATACCCCTCCTTTGCGAGGGTTAAACCATTCTACGGTGAATTTTCCGTCCACACCTGTTAAATCCAGATCGGCTGTTTCGGTATAGGCCAGATAGATAAGGTAAATTTCTCCCGTTTTAGCCAAGCACATTTTTTCCTTGCTATGCTCTGAATTTCCAATGAGCTCATTTTGATTCTCCATTTCCCAAAAGGGTATGGAAAGATCCTTGAAGAAATCCAAGGCTATGCGGCAATAATCCCAGGATTGATCTCGGCTTCGAAAGTCCTCACAAATCAAATCATTCTCCGGAAGCTTATAACCAAAGTAGTATTCCACCCCGGCTCCACCAGCCATGAGGTTGCCCCAAAGTACCTGTTTACGAATATCATGAAGATCATAAGCAATCTGATTGGCTTGGTAGCCTTTGTAACCGGGGTCCGGTGGCACGCCTTGGCTAGCCGATCCTTGCTCATCGTTGGCCACAACCCAAGGGCGACCGGCCTTAGCGGATTTATCTCGCCATTCTAGCGTCAGTCGATGCGTAGCTTTCCAATCATTCTGAAGCGAAACACCGGTCAATACTGAAGCATCTCCTAATAGCGGATTATAGACTTGATTTTGCTGTCTAGGGTAAGTATGCAAGACAATATTATGAGCATAGGGATCCACTTCATCGATATAGGCGGCCATGGCTTGCCGCTGTTCTTTGCTCTGGGTATTTTCTTCGCCAAGGTTCCAGTTCAAGGCCAAGAGATACCCGTAGCGGGCAATCAGCTCGCGTAGATAAAGTCTACGTTGTGGGCCCAGGTCTCCTCCGTCCAGTGATTCCGGCACGCTAGCTTTCTTGCCATGGGTATGGTCATCATTCTCTGTTTCTTGTAATTTGAAGTGTAGATATAAGCCCAATTGCTGCGCGTGATCAAAGACGATTTGCCATTGATCTAGCTTGGAGCAATCGTAGTTATATTTAGTTTCCCGTTTCACAAAGGGCCACACATTATCGCCATCTCCTCCGGCATTGTAGGTAAGAAAAGAAAAAGCATTAGCCCCTTTTCCGGCCAAATAATTCAAGGCGCCGATGAGCCCCTTTCCTTTTTGCCCCTTCCATACAGGATCACCCTGCTTCCAATCCTTTACGTGGGCTGACCAAGTCTTCAACTTAGTCTTGTTGGTGTAGGTATCATCGAAATCTTCATAGGCCAACAGCGTTTCCGGTGCATCGGCACCGGCCTTGAGGAAATAGGAGCCATCTCCTTTAAATTGCAGGAAGTGATGGCCGACGTACGCTAGTCTACCCTTTGCCCGAAAATCTCGGCCTGACTTATCTGTAGCTTGCACCTGAAAATTTCCCTTTCGATTGTGGTAAGGAGCCAAGGTAGTAGCCCAAGGTACATCGGTAAGCACCACCATTTTCCCACGGGTAAAAGACACCTCGTAATCCCATTGCCCAGCCTTGTCTGGTGATAAATGTGCTCTCCAAATATTCCCGGCATTAGCCCCAGTCTCTGCCGCATTTCCATCGGCAGCAAAATAGCCCGGCACTTCATAAGCGGGTGAACCAGACTCGTGTGTAAACTTGACGGTCATGCGCAAATCCAAGAAAGGATTGGGCTCTTCCTGCATTTCTTGCGCAAAGGGTCCGG
>JAHQWA010000226.1 GCA_019634045.1 Saprospiraceae bacterium | reverse complement strand
GTCATCGCCAATAAGATGGACTTGAATCCGTATACGAAGTTTGAGCACTATTTTGAGAGGACAGAGGACAGAGGGCAGAAGACAGAAGACAGAGGACAGAAGGTAGAGGACAGAGGGCAGAGGGCAGCGGATGCCGAATTCCTTTCTACTGTTTCAGAGGCTCAGTGGGTCCCGATCTCCGCGCTGGAGAAAATGAACATCGGTTTCCTAAAAGAAAAACTCTACCAATCGGTCCTCACGGAGCAAGTACAGGTCGACAGCACCATCGTGAGCAATGCCCGCCACTTCGAGGCCCTGAAAAAGGCTAGTGAAAGCCTGGACGACGTCCTGCAAGCCATGGACTCCGGCATCACCTCCGACTTTGTGGCGATGGATATTCGGCGTGCCTTATCGTTCCTGGGTGAAATCACGGGTGAGATCTCTACGGATGATTTGTTGGGGAATATTTTTGGGAAGTTTTGTATTGGGAAGTAGGCTGATGCTAGCTATCCGAAGTTTGCCCAAGACATAGCTGTGTAAAACTTCGGATAGCTGCTGGGCTATTGATTAGGTTTGCCTCGAAAATATGCCTGCGGGATGAATCCAGATATTTAAATTAATGCCTTCTCCAACTCCGCCGGATTTCTATTGCTATGATCAATTTCTACCACTAGCACCATTAAATCTTCCTCTTCGATTGTATAGATTATGCGGTAGGACCACTTGAGGACACGGCGATAAGTAATCAACAGATTATCAACTCCACGGAGTAGTGGGTTTTTCTGTGGCATAGCAGCAAGCTTCCTAATTTCAGTAACTATTCCAATTCTCACCTTTTCTGCTATCTCTTCTGAGGCCGTTTGATTTAGATAATCTACTATGGATTCAAGGCTTTGATCTGCACGAGCGGTGACAACTACTTGGTAGGTTTGACCCATTCCTTTGACTTTTCATCTAACTCATCAATCGATATATAGTTGCCTTTTCTGGCTTCCCCAACTTCTTTATCCAAGATGGCTTGTAATTCGCTTGCTCGTCGTGGATTTCCATGCACATCATAACTGATGACGGGATCGTCTTCCGTTTGATAAGCTTCTATCATGGCATGAATCATTCTCAACAGTTTCTCATCAGCCTCTTCCAATTGCCTTAAAACAACCTCCTTCATTTCTGCTGTACTCATAATGTAGCTATTGAGTTAAAGATTTATAAGCGCTTCAAATTCGATGCTAGCTATCCGAAGTTCGCCCAAGACATAGCTGTGTGAAACTTCGGATAGCTGCCACACCAATTTAATTGCGATCTATTCCTCCGCAATCAGTACATCACTCACTGCTAACTCTCCGATCAAGTGGTTTGAAATCGCATCTCCTTTACGGTATATATGGCAATTTCGATAACCTAGATCGCTAGGCTCAGTGCTTACTTCAACTTGGTTATCTTGCAGGTTGATGATCCATACTTCCTCGATACCAGTAGCCGCATACAAGGGTAGCTTGATTTTCTGGTCTTTTTCTAAGGTAGAATCTGCTACCTCAATGATTAGGAATACGTCCTCCGGCTTTGGGTGTGCTTGTGTATACAGGTCCTTTCGATATCGCAAAATAGCTAAGTCAGGCTCGGGTTCCGAATGCTGATTTAGTTCTACTGTATCCTGCACACTAAGTATAGCGTCTTCCCCTAAAAGTCTACTCAATAATCTGTTTAAATTTTTAACCGTGCCTGCATGCAAACTATTGATGGGGCTCTTTTCGATAATTTCTCCATTTATTAGTTCTACCCGATGACCGGGCGCAATAATCCCTGCCTCCCCCATCTGGCGAAATTCCTCGACATTGAAGTAGTACCTTTTAATGGGTACTTGCGTATCTCTGGTCATTAGTCCATTCATTAGTCCTAAAAATAAGCAAAGTAAGGTAGTAATTCAAGCCTTTAAGGCTAGACAAGAGCTGCTAAGTCAAAGTTTCAGCATTGTAGAAATGGATATTCCTAGAGCGCTGGCCTTCTTGGGTGAGATCGCAACGGATGATTTACCGGGGAATATTTTTGGGAAGTAGGCTGATGCTAGCTACCCAAAGTTTGCCCAAGACATAGCTGTGTAAAACTTCGGATAGCTGCCGCATTAAAAAGCCCATCAATAACCCGGGTTTTGCCTCAACACATCTACCCCCTGCAAATCAATCTCCGCCTGCGGAATAGGCAAATACTCATTCTTCCCTGCGGTAAAACTAGCTCCGGCAAAAGGAGGTATCAGGAATTGATTTTCATGTCGTAAGTAGGCATCTAGTACTTCCTTGGCGATTCCCCAGCGTACCAGATCGTAAAAACGATGTCCTTCGCCCGATAACTCTAATTTCCGCTCCATCCTTACTGCGCTTCTGGCCTCAGACTGGTCGGCAAAAGAAGGGTAAATCGATATGACATAGTTGGCTTCGGCCTCGGCTAAGGGGGAGTTCATCGCCCGGCTTCTTACCCGATTTATGTAATCCCGGGCGGTTTCCAGATTATTGAGTTCTATTTCCGCTTCTGCGGCCATCAGTAGGACATCGGCAAAACGGATGAGGGTATAGTTGACGGAGGTATAACCGCGTGTCCAGCCCGAGACGTCGCTTTCAATACCTATTCCTTCCTTGAAGTAGCTGAATTTCTTGGGCGAATAGGGGCCACTGTATAGCGGGTCTCTAACCCAAGTGGCACCAGGGTGTAGTCCCCAATCCAGGTATGGAATGCCCCTGCGACCGACCGAGTGATCCAGTCTGGGATCTATATTTCCAGCATCAAGTGTAAAAGTGTCTGTTGGAGTTAGCCCTAAATCCATTTGTAAGGCATGGGCGGCTTCATTATAGGTGGGATCCGGCAAAGGCAATCCCGCGGCATTGGTGCGAAACGAATTCGCTAGGTCCAAACTTGGCGCAAAGAAGCCGCAGCAACCGCCAGGTACATCTTGTCCCCCCATCGGGAAGTTTAAGATCATAGCGGGGTTGGCGTTGCTTAAAGAACCCGTGCCGGCAGCGGCTTGAACTGCAAAAACCGACTCCGCACTATTGTCATAAGTGGATCGAAAATTATTGGCGTAGTGCGGTAACAGTCCGTAAGGAGTGCCGCTGGCTGTCACCCCTTTTGTGATGGCCTGATCAAATAGCGTCTTTGCTGCTGAAAATTTATTTTGGTACAAATAAGTCTTTGCCAGATAGATGCCTGCCGCCCATTTATTGGCCCGACCGATCGCTGCTTGTATTTCCGGCAAATGGTCAAACGCAAATTGAAAATCTGCTTCGATGAAGGGCCAAAGATCTTGATCATTCTTGATGGGCGTCACCTCGTCCCATTGCTCGTCTACATAAGGGGTATTATTAAAGTTTTTCTTTAAATCGAAATAATAATGCCCTCTCAGAAAACGGGCCTCAGCCTCTATCCTGATCTTATCTGCTTCCGACACATTTTGCTGAGCGACGAGCAGTAATCGAAGGGTGGCATTGGCCCGGGCAATACCTTCGTAGAGCACCCTATACTTCCATAATAAGGCCTCATTGTTGGCCTGCACGGCAAAAGTCTGTACTTCATTGAGGAAGGGCGCATCGCCTTCGTCTGAGCCTTTATTGGCATCTCCTCCCCTTACCGAGCCCCATACCCAGTTGGTCGCACCGGAAAATGGATCTGCACGGCCCAACAGCATACTGTAAGCACCAATCAAAGCCCCTTCTATGCCTTCTTTGGATGACAATTCAGCTGAACCAAGCGAACCAGTGGGAGCTACATCCAGGAAACGGTCTTCACAGGCTACTGCGACTAAGGCCAGTAAACACACAAGACTGATATAAGTATTTATCTTTTGCATGGATTCATTTTTGAGTTTTCTAAAAATCCAGATTTATCCCAAAAATCCAGTTGCGGGTTATCGGGTAATTGCCTCGATCTACACCAAAATTAGTATCTCTGGAACCGCCCACACTTGGGTCCAAACCACTATATCCAGTGATGGTAAAGGCGTTGTTGACGGATACGTATAGTCTGAATTTTTCTAAATTCCATCTACTAAGCATTGCTTGGGGGATCAGATAAGACAAAGTGATGTTCTGCATTCGAAAATAGGAGCCGTCTTCTACGTAATAGGAATTAGATTGGGTATTGGTACTGAAGTTGGAGACGTTTTCAAATATCGGAATTGATCCCCTTGGATTTTCAAAGCTCCAGGAGCCCTGAACCCGCTCCGCAATCGCCGCGCCGGCGCTGTAAAAGTCAGAGAAGCGTTTTGAGAGATTGAAAATTTCATTCCCAATAGAAGCAAAGGAATACATTTCTAGTTCGAGATTTCGGAAGCCAAGTTTAAGAGCGAGCCCTCCAGTAAAGTCAGCGATGGGATTGCCCAAGTTGGTCCGATCTTCCTGATTGATGACACCATCTTCATTAATATCACGATACCGAAATCGCCCAGGTGCAGCTCCTTCCTGGATGGGTGCGGCATCTACTTCTGCCTGGTCTTGAAATAAGCCCAGTACCTCGAAACCATAAAAGGCGGACAGCGGCTGTCCTACCTGATTAAGTATGGGTCGAATCCCCCCATAGGTACTGCTGCGGTCAGGCAGATTATCAATATCTGGTGCCAGCGCCACAATCTCATTATGCAAGAAGCCTCCATTGACTGTGATTTGATATTTTATTTGATTGAAACGTCCTCTGTTGGTAAGGGTAAAATCAAGGCCCTCATTCAGCATTTCCCCTACGTTGACAAAGGGATCTGCAGCAAAAAAACCACTCTGCACCGTGACGGGCATCCTAAACAATAGATCTTTTGTACGCTTTCTCCACCACTCTACCCCTATGTCAATCTTACCATTGAACAATAGCATATCCAAGCCGATATTTGCTGTAATGGCCTGTTCCCATTTGGCAGCAGGGTTCCCAATGCGGGTTCGGTAAAAGCCTTCTACTGCACTAGTGTTGGTTCCGTTAATATCATAGCTGGACGCATCCAAGCTGGTGCTAAAAAGGCTGTATTGGTTGTTCGGATCTACATTGTTGGAGTTCCCCATGACGCCAAAACCTCCTCGTAGTTTTAGATCATCAATAAAAGTGAATTTTCGCAGGAAGTTCTCTGACGAAATCCGCCAAGCTGCGGAAAAAGCGGGGAAGAACCCAAAGCGGTTTTTCTGGCCGAAGCGAGAGGAACCATCCCGGCGAAGCACCATGGACACCAAGTACTTGTCGGCAAAGTCATAATTTATTCTAGTGAAATAGGAGGCGAACCTAACCCCCTTGAAAGGTGCTCCCTCCACCGTTCGACTGCTTAGGGTGGATAAACCAATGTAGTCGATGTTCTCAGAAAAAGGGTCAAGCCCGGAACCGCTTATCGTAAAACCAGAACCTTGGTCCAATACTTCCTGACCGACCAACAGATCTAGGTTATGATAACCAATGTTCCGTCTAAAACTGGCAGTATTCGTCCAAACCCATTGTGCAGTATAGCTTGAAAATTGACTGAAGGCAGGAATTGTGCGGTTGTTGATTCTATGGTAAGTCGTTTTCATGTAATTGCGGCTGTTCGCCGAACTAAATTGCCCACCAAAACTGCTACGGAAGATTAAACCCTTGATCGGCTCCAGTTCCAGGTAAAAATTCCCAAAAGTCTGGACCGCAAAATTTCGATCATCCTTTAGATTTTCTGCGTCAGCCACGGGATTAGACCAGTTGATGCCTACACCCGTAGCCGCGTTGCCAGCGTATCCGCCAAACTCATCATAGACAGGGATGATAGGATTGGTCAAACTGCTGTTTACAAAGGTCCAACTATCCGCAGAGCCTATTCCCCCGGCTTCTCCCTCAAGTAATCGAGTCGAGCGATAGGTTCCCTGAAAATTTTCCCCAATCCTTAGAGAGGGCAAGAGGTCAAATTCTGTGTTGACGCGAAAGGAATAGCGGGAAAATTGCTGATTCCGCACTATCCCCTGCTGGTCTTGCATACCGACTCCCACATAATAACGGCTGCTTGCTCCGCTACCTGAGATCCCCAAATGATGGCGTTGCAACAAAGCATCTCGCATGACCGCATCATACCAATTTGTACCTTCCTTATTGGCTTTTACTACTTGATAGATCGGACCCGCATCCAGATCAATATTATAGAATTCGCGCTGCGCCTCTAAATCAACGGCACCCACTACCCCAGCGTTTGATCCCACCAAAAGGTAATCCGGTAGTACGGGCTTAGCCCCATTTCCGTACTGTGGATGGGCAAATTCGGGTATTTCCCCTCTCGAAATAGCTGCATTTTGAATGGCAGCCCAGGTCCAGTCAGCTTGATCCTGCGGATTCATGACAGAGAGTCCGGCACCAGGAGAGGTTACCCCAAACATACCATCATAACTGATTTTCATTTTTTGTTGTCCCCTTTGCCCTTTAGTGGTCGTATAAACGATCACTCCACCAGCCGCCCGAGCACCGTAAATAGAGGCAGCGGTAGCATCCTTTAAAACCGTAACACTAGCTATATCTCCCGGCGAAAGAAAATCTACGGAACCGACCGGTACCCCGTCCACAATATAAAGTGGCTCATTTCCCCCTAAGGCTCCATACCCTCTTATCCTTACTTGGCTGGTCGTGCCCGGTTGGCCATTGGTTATCACGTTCACACCAGCTACTCGTCCCTGCAGTTGTTGTTCAATATTACCAGAAGGGGCTATTTGTACATCTCTAGCCCTAACGGTCGAGGCCGATCCTGGGATTTTCCTTCGAACATCGACAGAATAGCCCGTCACTACAACTTCTTCCATTAGCAGCCCTGAGACCAAGCTAATGGAGAGGTTTGTGGAGGTATCAAGTACGATCTCTTTTCGGGTATAACCGATAAAAGAACAAACGATGATATCCCCTTCGTTTGCAGGCAGGCTAAATTTGCCCTCCTCATCAGTGGTGGCACCCGTGTTCGTACCTAAAAGCAGGACCGTGACACCAACTAAAGGTTCATCGGTTTCACTATCCAGAATGACGCCGCTTACCTGAGTAAATATGGAGGTGGAATTGGCGAAAATGAAGAATAAAGCAAAAGCTAATAATCGCCATTTGGACGATATAATACATGTTGATCTTCCCATGGGGTAGAGTTAAAATCTTAGATGTTGTTAGTGGAGAGCTTAAGACATTAAAATATGAGATAGCTCAAATTACTGAAACTATTTTTACTTCACCCACCATCTGCCCATTTCCTTACAAAAGACAAAATCAAGACTTTGGAACAAATAAGTCATTGATTTCCAACCCAATACCTATCCTCTACGAAAGGCTTTGCAACTATATCTAATGTTTTTCCCAATTGAACCGCTCTTTTCACCGAAGTTTCGGAAGAAATTAAGTGCTACACTAAAGCCATTGGAACAATATCTAATTCAGCCTCCCTCTTAAGCCTGCACCTTTGTCATGACTTCAGCGCTGAAGGATTTCTCAACCATAAAATCCTTCAAATCATGGCAAGCTTCAAATTATACATCACGCTCTTATTAGTAGTATTCTTTAACAATACACTACAAGGGTCTTATACCACTGTCCCCTTTCATCTAGAGGGTAAATTGATCATTATTCAGGCAACTGTAGACGGACAAGTTGGCAACTTCATCTTGGATACGGGTATTTCCGATCTACTTCTCAATAGCCGATACTTTGAAGGAGATCAAACCGAACAACGTTTTCTTGGATTAAATGGTCAAGGTGGCACCTTGGAGTTAAGTCGTCCTACCGTACAGATCGGCAATCAGAGCTGGGGAAGATTAAATGCCAAGATAGTACCGATGGTAGCGATAGAGCGTTCGAAAGGCATTCGCATACATGGCTTGTTGGGGACGGACATCTTCCGGAAGTTTACGCTCCTGATTGATTACAGAAAACGCAAACTTCAATTGTATCCCTTAGATCGTAAAGGTGAAAACAGCACCTTTGCCCAAGAATCTTTACCCAAGGAAATACTGGCCTTCAAATACAAAGGGGGAACGCCTTTGATTGGCCTCCATCTCGGTGACATTGAACTCAAACTAACGCTAGACACAGGTGCCGAGGTCAACCTCTTCGACAATAAATACCTGGATCAATTGAGAGCTTTCATTGGGCAGCGTCGTCAACATCGTTTATACAGCTTTGGCAACGAAGCTCGTGAGGCAACTTTTACTAGCTTGTCAGGGGTTCGAACTACCAAAGGGGAAGTAGCGGAAATGAATACCGCCTTTGCCAGCCTCGATCATTACAACCGACATGTCATTGGGCCAAAGACCGATGGCATCCTGGGTTATGAGTTTCTGCAGCAATTCCGAGTGGCTATTAATTTTAAGAAGCGGGAAGTGTATTTATGGGAGAAAGAAAGTGAGTTGATAGTAAGTGCTGGTAAGTAGACACGGGGGGAAGTTGGCATAACATAATCCATTGGGGAGAATTCTGTCTTACTCCTTAGGCGCCTTATAAAAACTCGGTGCCTGGCCAAATTCCTTCGCGAATTCTTGTGAGAAGTGGCTGGGGCTATCATACCCTATGGCATAGCCCACTTCCGATACATTCAATTCACTCTGCTGTAGCAATTCCTTCGCTCGGTGCATCCGTACCGTGCGGATCACCTGAGAAGTGGTCTTACCAGTAAGTGCTTTGAGTTTGCGGTGCAGTTGCGTCCGGCTAACGCCCATTGCTCGGCACAAATATGGGATAGTAAACTCACCCTCTTCCAAGAGGGATAAGATGGCCTGCTTCAGCTCCTGCAAATAGCTATCTTCCTGAGCTTCTGCTTTCGTAGTGGGTGCTCCGGATGGATTTAGCGTACTATAACGTGCACTAAGCTGCTGCCGCAATTCGATCAGTTTTCGCAAGCGTACTTCCAGCTCTTGCTTTTCAAAAGGCTTGGACAGGTAAGCGTCCGCCCCCCGTTCCAGACCTTCCAGACGGGAATCCAGGTCTGCTTTAGCGGTAAGTAAGATGATGGGTATGTGGCTGGTACGCATGTCTTCTTTGAGCGTGGCTACCACCTCAAAACCATCTTTTTCGGGCATCATCACATCACTGATGATGATGTCCGGTACCAGATTCAGTGCTTTCTCTATCCCCTCCCGTCCATTTGTCGCCTTTTCCAGTCGGTACTGCCCTTGTAGGCAGGCAGCGAGATATTGTAAGACATCCTTGTTGTCTTCGATTAGAAGAGCGAAGGGCAATTCCGGGTTTTCCATGATGGCTGTAGCTGCCAATGGTAATTCCCCTGGTATCAACTCGCTCCTTGGCCCGACCTCCTGAGGTTCTGATAGAGCGGCCCCTATCTCTGCTATTCTGCTTATTGGTAGGGATACCGTAAATTCTGTACCTTCTCCTTCCTGGCTTTCCACTTCAATGCGCCCGCCCAATAATTTGACCAACTCCCTCGTCAGCGCCAAGCCAATGCCAGTGCCTTCCCCTTTCCGCGTACTGGAATCATCGACCTGATAGAATCGGTCAAAGATATGCGGTAATTGGTCAGCTGGAATTCCCACGCCCTTATCCTTTACCTTCAGCTCCAGGCTTGACCCGTGCTCCGATTTTTGTGACTCTAGTACTGTGATGTATATGTCTCCACCCTCCGGGGTAAATTTGATCCCATTCCCGATTAGATTAAGGAATATAGCCTGGATCTTCGCCGGATCAAAGTCCATCTGCAAGGATGCAGCCCCCGGCAGCAGGTGCAAACGAATGTCTTTGCTTTCTGCGTAGGAATGCATGGACTCCACTAGGTATTTAAGGTACTGAACAATGTCATCCTGGATAAGGTGAACCGGCAGACTTCCCGCTTCTAGTTTGGAAAGGTCAAGCATTTGGTTGATCAAACCCAATAACTGACGGCTGTTGCGTTTGATCATAGTGAGCCCTTTTCGGAACCAGTCTTCGGGATTCTCCAATACCTGATCCGCCATACCCGAAATCACCGTGAGCGGTGTTCGGAATTCGTGCGTAATATTGGTATATAATTGGGTCTTCACCTGATCCAGCTCTTTTAATCGCTCCGCCTCCTGTTGCTCGAGCTGAAGCTGATGTTGTAGCAACCACTGTCTTCGTCGATAGGCGGACCAGCCATAAAAAATGGCCGCAAGCAAGAAGGCAAATCCAAGGTAAGCCCACCAGGTCTGCCACCAGGGCGGATGAATCTCGAATAACAGAACAGCTCCTTTTTCCGTCCAAAAACCATCGCTATTCGCTGCCTTCACCTGAAAGGTATATCGCCCCGGATCCAAGTTGGTATAACGGGCAGACCGTTGTTTGCCTCCATTGATCCACTTATCGTCATAAGGGATCAGCCTATATTGGTACTTATTGTTTAGAGGATCACTATAATGAAGACCTACATATTCAAAATGGAAATCGTTTTGCTGGTGGGATAAACTAATCTTTTCGGCCGCATCCTTCGTTAATGCATACGGTTCTCCAGATACTTCTAAGCGGGTTATCCTAACTTCTGGGGGAAATGGACTGCCCTTTACCTCATCTGGGTAAAAAGCATATAGTCCGGAATTCCCACCAAAGAATAATTGACCATCATTACCTTGAAATGCGGTACGATAAACAGGATCCGCCGGCAAACCCGTTCTATCAAATTGCTTTGAAACTGGATCAAATTTTATCAAGCCCAAGAGGGTCGCAATCCATAAGATACCATCGGAATCTTTTCGAAAGTTCGATATTTCATTAGTAGGTAGCCCATCTGCTACTGTATATTGTTCAATGCTGCCATCAGCATGGTTGTAATATAGAAGACCCTTATCAAAGGTAGCCATCCAAAACCTATCCTTGCCTTCTTCTAGGATCGCCATAGCTTGATATCCTCGCAAGAATGGGCTAAAGTTATCTGTCCTTTTATTATATCGGTATAAGACCTTATGTGTAAAATCAAGGGCCCAGAGTGCATCTCCTTTGATATTATCTGGTATAAAGATTCTGGAATCCGCTTTGGATTCGCTAAAGGCGTATCGCTTGAAAGACTCATTTTGCTTATCAAAACGGACTAATTCATTGTGTCTGATCGCTAGCCATAAATAGTCAGCTTGCACGCCAGAAATGGCATAAACAGTATGACTGAAATCGGTGGTATCATCTCTCTTTATATCATAGTGGATGAATTGATTGGTTTGACGGTCCAAGCGGGCCAGTCCACCATCTCCACTTTCTCCAACGGTTTTGATACCTCCTGTTCCCAGGCCCACCCAGATGGTCCCTTCCTCATCTTCATAAGCCGTACGTACAGCATTGCTAGCGAGGCTACCCTTGTCCAGCTCGTTGTGCAGGAATGAAGTAGTGGTTCCCGTTTTAATATTCAGTTTATGTAGGCCATCTGTAAAAGTGCTAAGCCAAAAAATCCCTGGCTCTACCTTTGATTCAGCACTTTCTTCCACAGATTTTAAGGCTGGATAAAAGTTAAACTTTCGGGCAAATAGGTCCATTTTCCAAAGGCCCTCTCCTCCTGTAAGGTAGGTCAACCATAAATGACCTTGTCGATCCTCATACAATGTCCAGGCCCAATTAAACCCTCCTTCTGAAGGACTAATAAAGTTTAATTTTTCCGCTTCTGAATTAAAGTGGTTGAGGCCGACCCCCAAGGTACCGAACCAATAATCCCCATGCTGGTCCTGATGAAGGATCTGTACAAAGGGACCATCCCCAAATCCGATGACCTCGTCACAGGGCGCGTGGATTGCGTTGGGGTCATTAGCATCCGGCAGCATTCGTGTGAAATCTTCCGTACTTGGACGGTATTGATGGAGACCACATTGATAAGTACCGACCCAAATCGTCCCTTCTGCGTCTTCCATGAGTGCACTTACCCTGTTATCCAGCAAACTATTCGGATCCAAGGGATCATGTTTAAATCGCTTCACCTCACCCGTAGAAGGATTAAATCGAACAAGTCCTCCGCCATACTCAGGTGGGCCATAGCCGGTACCGATCCAAATATTTCCATTCTTATCTGCTAAGAGTACCCGTACAATATCTTTGACAATGGAGTTAGCAGCCGTCGGATCATCCAAATAGCGAATGAATTGATCATTAACCCGATCATATCGATATAGTCCCCCTCCTTGTTGTCCCACCCATAAGTTCTGCGCTGGATCTTCCGTAAAATCACCAGCAAAGGTTGACATTAACCCGCCCGGTGTCAGGTCATTGGGTTCAAAGAAGTAATGCTTAAAACAGTCGCAGTCGGGCACATATCGACTTACTCCTTCCGACATGCCTATCCAAAAGGAGCCGCTATGATCTATATAAAACCCTTCTGTTCCACCGGGCAATAGAGAAGTCGAATCACCGGGTATATATTCATACACTTTTATCTCATATCCATTATATCTCAGCAGTCTTCCCTTGTGCGTATTCATCCAAAGGAAGCCAACATCATCCTGGATTATGTCTTTGAAGGATGATATCTTTTCTCCCTTTACTTCTATTGGCACTTCTTCAAAGCCAACAGAAGAGACCTGGGCCAGCAGAACAGCACAAGGAAGGAAGCAGCATAGGAATAGACTTGCTAGACTAGTCTTTGCCACTCTGGGTAAAGAAAAACCAAGATGAGTCCAAAGATGCAATTTAGTGTCTAACATGGCATTTTTCCGCCGCGTTGTGGTACCGGATTGGTCATAAATAATAAG
>JAHQWA010000225.1 GCA_019634045.1 Saprospiraceae bacterium | reverse complement strand
TTACGACAAACGATCATTGATAATATCCGTAGTATTAAAGGGGATTTGACGCTCGCTCGGGACGCAAACAAAGACTTACGTGGGGATCTGGAAGCGAGACTGCAGATGTTGCCAACCCGAGAGCGAGAGTTAATTGAAATTGAAAGACAGAAGGGTATCAAAGAAGATCTCTATTTGTATCTACTGCAGAAAAGAGAGGAGGCGGCCATTTCACTTTCTGTGACCGTAGCGAACGGTAAGATCGTTGAACCACCGTCAAGTCACGGACCAGTCAGTCCTAAAAAGGCTCAGATCGCACTAATTGCTCTTTTCTTGGGCATGGCAATGCCGACTGGCTTGGTGATGTTACTGGAGTCTATGAATGATAAGGTGGAAACAGAGGAACAGATTGAACGGATAACTAGCGTTCCGGTCGTAGGTTCCTTGGGATCAAGTAGCCGTAAGAACAAAGTAGTGGTGACCGAAAACAGCCAGTCGCCGATAGCGGAAATGTTCCGCCTCTTGCGGGTAAACTTGGCTTATGTCGCACCCGGCAAAACGTTGAAAACTGTAATGGTGACCTCCAGTGCATCTGGGGATGGTAAATCCTTTATTTCAGCAAACGTTGGTATGGCTCAGGCTTTGACTGGTAAGAGAGTATTGCTGGTTGAATTAGACCTTAGAAAACCAAAGCAATCTATCTATTTTGATACGAAGCCAGGTACACCTGGGATTGTAAATTACTTGATTAGTCCTGAGGTTACCGCCGATGAAGTGATTTTTAATAGTGGGCTACATGAAAATTTGGATGTAGTGACCTGCGGTCCGAAACCGCCGAACCCCAGTGAACTAATTTTATCTGAGCGACTGCGCATTTTCATTGATGAAATGCGGGACGTTTATGATTTTATTATCCTGGATGCGCCGCCGGTAGGCCTAGTAGCTGATGCTTTGCAAATGAAGGACTTAGTAGAAGCCTGCATGTACGTGGTCCGTTACGGGGTGACTAAAAAGGCACAATTAGATATCATCAAAGATATCGCACAGAAGGATAAACTACCCAAGCCCTTCGTGGTGTTCAACGGCGTTTCCTTGAATCGTGGTGGTGGATATGGGTATGGCTATGGTTATGGATACGGTGAGTCGAAAAAGGAACGCCGCAAGTCCCAGAAGGCCGCAGCTAAGAAGAAAAAAGCGAAGGCTTAACAAATAATGTCAGACTCTCTAAAGGATCGATCGATCAGTGCCTTTCTTTGGGTAATGATTGATAAGTTGGGAAGTAGTACGATTAACTTCTTGGTTACTATCGTACTGGCAAGGCTGTTGTTACCGGAGGATTTTGGTCTGATCGCAATGGTCATGATTTTCTTCGAACTATCTGCCAGCTTCGTAGACAGTGGATTTTCCAATGCACTCGTACGGGAAAAGGAAATTACGAAAGAAGACAAATCAACTACTTTTGTTTTTAACTTTTTCATTTCCATCGGGGTCTACATCATTCTGTTTTTTGCAGCGCCAGCCATCGCGACGTTTTTTGAGCAGCCACAACTAGTTCTGCTAACCAGGGTGCTGGGCATTAACTTGATTATTAATGCTTGTGCCATCATACAGCAAGCTGTTCTTACTCAGCAGATAGACTTCAAGACGCAAACCAAGGTGCGGATTCCTTCCGTACTTATTTCGGGAGGGGTTGCTATCGGTATGGCTTTTAGCGGTTATGGGATCTGGAGTTTGATCGTACAGATGATCCTTAGGGCTGTGATTGATGCTATCTTGCTATGGTATTTCCACCCTTGGAAGTTAAGTCTGACCTTCTATAGAGAATCTTTTGTTCGTTTATTCTCCTTCGGTTCTAACATTTTAATTGCGGGTTTGGTGCAGCGTTTTTTCCAGCACATTTTTAAGCTGGTGATAGGAAAATTCTTTGCAGCTGCCACTTTGGGACTTTATGATCAGGCCAATCGCTTTTGCAATATGGCAATTAATCATTTATTCCAGGCAGTCCAGAAGATCTCCTACCCAATCTTGTCAAAGCTACAGGACGACCGCAAGCGCTTGAAGGAGGGATATAAGAAGTTCATTAAACTGAGTTCATTTGTGATTTTGCCCGCCATGATGGGGTTGGGTGTATTGGCTGAGCCGATTATTGTAACCTTGATAGGGGAGAAGTGGTTAGGAGCAGTGCCATTTTTGAAACTACTCTGTATGGCTGGGGTGACTTATCATTTCCACGTAATCAATCTCAACATTCTTTTGGTGCTGGGGCGTTCGGATCTTGGGCTAAAGCTAGAATTTATTGAGAAAATTAGTATTGGTTTGGGAATTGTGATTGGCATTCAATTTGGCATTATGGGACTAGTGATTGGCCAAGTGATTTCTTCTTATATAAACCTATTGGTTAACACTTACTATTCTGATAAATTCTTGGGCTATCCCTTGATGGCTCAGTTGAGGGATATTTTTCCCACCATTGCCTTTAGTCTCTTAATGGGAGCGGTATTGCACCTGATAGCCCCATTTTTTGAACCAGGTTTTTTAAGATTGGGAATACTCTCTTCGATAGCAGGAGTGGTCTACTTAGGCCTACATTTCTGGAAAAAAACGGAAGAATACCTGCTCATTCAACGCGTGATCCTGCCTAAGACCATGAGTTTGATCACGAAACTATTCTAAAGATCATTACGACTAAAATTTGTCATTCAAATGTCTACTGAACAACCATTAGTAAGCATTGCCATGATGGCTTACAACTGCGAGGATTATATCGCCCAAGCAATTGAGGGAGTGATCATGCAAACAGCTGATTTCCCCTACCAGTTGGTCATTGGTGAAGATTACTCCACCGACAAAACTCGCTCCATTTGTGAGGAGTATGCGAATCAATATCCAGAGAAGGTCCGTTTGTTACCTTCAGAAAGGAATTGGGGCATGTTGCGTAATTTCTTTCGGATCATCGATAGCATCCAAAGCCCGTATATCGCTTGGTGTGATAGTGATGACTATTGGACTGATCCGCAAAAACTTCAAATGCAAGTTGAGTTTCTGGAAGAAAATCCGGATTACGGTTTGGTTTACACTGATGTAGAAATTGTGAATGAACATGGTCAAATTCAAAACGATCCAGAGCAAAACGAGATCAGAAAGATATTTGATCAGGGTAATGTTTTCTTTAAACTACTAACTGGCGAGAACTTTGTGATGACTTGTAGTACGGTCTTTCGCAAAGCCTGCTTGGCCTATGATCAAAGCAATGAGGACTTGAACATGTTTGGCTACGACTATTGGTTTTGGCTTCACATTAGTATGCGCTCAAAGATCCACTTTATCAATAAGCGGACTATTTGCTACCGGAAGCACTCCGGTCAGGCCACACACGCGGGATTTCAAAAGAATCAAAAGAGAAACTACTACGTACTATATGATACGATCATGACCTTCAATCGTGACTACAACAAGGTCTTGACGGAGCCAGAGAGAAAGCTGATTTTCAGAAAGTTACTATCGTTAATATATCAAAAAGGTGGTACCCTCCAGATGAAACTGCGAGCCTTTAGTCTTCTTCCTAAATACTATCCAGGATTAACCAATACCATCCAACTATTCGGCGGAAGAACAGGAAGACTAGAACAAACCACACATTAAACAACACTAAACTTACCGTTGATGTCAAAAGTAGCATTGATTACAGGAATTACCGGCCAGGATGGCTCTTACCTCGCCGACCTATTGTTAAAAAGAGGCTATACTGTATGGGGAATGAAACGTCGTAGTTCTTCCTTTAACACAGAACGAATTGACGCCTTATTCGCCAATGACCGACAAGAAGGAGATCCCAGATTTCACTATTTCTATGGTGATCTGACGGACTCTAATAATATCATTAAGTACGTACAAGAGATTCAGCCAGATGAAATCTACAACCTGGCGGCGATGTCACATGTAAAGGTGAGTTTTGATACACCAGAATACACCGGAAATGTAGATGGCTTGGGTACTTTACGCATGTTAGAAGCTATCAGAATATTAGGGCTCACAGAAAAGACACGGATCTATCAAGCCTCCACTTCAGAGTTGTATGGAAAGGTGCAAGAAATTCCGCAATCAGAAACTACGCCTTTCTACCCACGTAGCCCTTATGGAGTAGCCAAATTATACGCCTACTGGATGACGGTAAACTACCGAGAAGCTTACAATATGTATGCTTGCAATGGCATATTGTTTAACCATGAATCACCAGTGAGAGGGGAGACATTCGTCACGAGAAAGATTACCCGCGCTGTAGCTAATATTTCTCTTGGATTCCAACAGGTATTGTCACTCGGTAATCTTGATGCCAAGCGCGACTGGGGACATGCAAAGGATTATGTCGAAGCCATGTACTTAATGCTTCAGCAGGATGAGCCAGAAGATTTCGTGATTGCGACTGGAAAAACTACCTCTATCCGGGACTTTGTCAAGTTGGCCTTTTCCGAGGTTGGGCTAGACATCGCCTTTACGGGCAAGGGAGTGGAAGAGATTGGTTCAATAGATGGGATTGATAGAGCTAAGTTTGAATCCGCTACTGGAATTGAAGCTAATCATTTGAGCATTGGCCAAGAAATAGTTAAGGTAGATCCTTTTTACTTCCGTCCAACCGAAGTAGAACTATTGATCGGTGATCCTACTAAAGCTAAAGAAAAGTTAGGCTGGGTCGCAAAGCACACTTTAGCTGACCTAGTGTCAGAAATGGTTACTTCTGATGTAGAGCGAGTGAGAAAGAATCACTACCTAAGAACAGGTGGTTTCGCTATTTTGAATAATGTAGAAGACGTTGTATAACATGAAGATAGCAGTTACAGGGGCAACTGGATTTCTAGGAAAGAGGGTTGTCAAAAAATTGAGAGATACCGGTAAGGATCCTATCCTTACTTCACTAAGCATGGGCGTTGATCTTCGCGATTATCAGCAAGCTTTGCAATTCTTTGATGAACACCGCCCGGAAGTGTTGTTGAACTGTGCTTCTTTCGTAGGAGGGATTCAGTTTGGCTATAAATACCCTGCTGACCTTTTCGAAAATAATCTATTGATGAACGTAAACTTGCTCCGGGCTGCTAGAGAAACTGGAGTAGGTCGCATTGTCAATCCAATTTCGAATTGCGTTTACCCAGCCAAAGCCATGTTGTTTAAGGAAGAAGAGATTTGGGATGGCCCCATGCACGATTCTGTACTAGTGTATGGCTTTGTCCGCAAGGCATTCTGGGTAGGGTCCTGGGCCAACAGCAAGCAACACGGGATGGACATCATAAATATCGTCTTGTCTAATATGTATGGTCCCGAAGATCATTTCGAAGAAGAACGATCTCACGCCTTGGGTGCCCTAATAATGAAGTTCGTTGAAGCCAAGCGCAGCAATGCTCCCTATGTCAATGTATGGGGTTCTGGCAAACCAGTAAGAGAATGGTTACACGTTGATGACGGTGCAGAAGCAATGATCCGAAGCATTGAAATGCCAGCTTCTACAAACTTTATCAATATTGGCGTAGCGCACGGGATATCCATCATTGACATGTGTCAATTGATTAAAGAACTCACTGGCTATCAGGGAGAAATCCAATTGGACCCTAGCAAGCCAGACGGGGCGCCTTACAAGACAGTTGACGGAACCAAAGGTGAGGCATTACTTAATTGGAAGCCATCTATTCCATTTGAAAAGGGCGTAGCAGAGACGATCCGTTGGTACGAAGAAAACTACTCTTATGCCTGAGATAAGAAGTGAACAAGGGGATCTCTTGGCTGTCCATATTCCGGCGGTGGAACCCAATAAAGAAGGTAGCAAGTTCTATTCTGCGGATGAGGACTACATCCAGCTGGCCACTCACCAATATCCAGCTGGCAAAATTTTTGCCGCTCACCAGCATCATCCTGTAGAACGACAAGCCACTCTTACACAGGAAGTACTTATCCTCCAGGAGGGATCAATGCAAGCTGCTATTTTTGACTTAGAAAAAAAACTGGTAGCCTCCTTTACCATGCAAAAAGGAGATGTGATCATGCTATTGAAGGGAGGGCATGGATTTACGGTCCTAGATGACAATACGCGCTTCATCGAAGTGAAAAATGGGCCTTATCTAGGGGCGGAAGTCGATAGATTTAGATTATTCCAATAAAGAATCATGTTCAGGGCTGATGGTCCCTGACGAAATAAAGCAAACACACTATGGACGTAACTTTAGATGCAGCTGAACTCGCGATAAACGGAGGGCAAGCTGTTGCAAAAGACCGGATACTCATCCACTTACCTACCATTGCTGAGGAAGATATTCAAGCGGTGACCGAAGCCATGAAAACTACTTTTGTTAGTGGCGATGGCCCTGCTTGTCGAGAATTTGAAAAGCAATTGGCGGAATACCTAGGGGTGAAATTCGCTTTGTTCTTAAACTCAGCTACTACCGCTTTGGATTTAGCCTTTATGGTAAAGGATTTTCCAGCAGGCAGTGAAGTCATCGTTCCCAATTTCACTTATACGAGTACCGCCCTCGGGCCTATCCTCAATAATCTAAAGGTTGTTTTGGCAGATGTCAGACCGGACAACGGGAATATCGATGTGAGCAAGTTAGAATCCTATATTACGGAGAAAACCGTCGCGATCATCCCTATCGATTATGCAGGAAACCCTGCCGAGATGGATGAAATCAATGCCATTGCAAAAAAATATAATCTATACGTAGTTCAAGATACCGCCCAATCGATTGGTTCCAAGTACAAAGGAAAATACACGGGAAACCATGCTGACGTCGGAACCTTCTCTTTTCATGGTACCAAAAATATGAGTACCGGTGAAGGAGGAGCCTTCGTAACGAATAATGATGAGATTGCTGCCCGGGTGAGAATCATGCGCGAAAAAGGAACGGATAAGTATTCCTTCCTTACCGACAATGTGACCAGAGGGTATTACCAATATGTAGCCAAAGGAAGTAGCTATGTACAGTCGAATATCAATGGCGCCATGGGAATCACCCAATTGGCGAGGTTGAATGCGATGAATGCTCAACGAAGAGCTATTGCAGAATTTTATCTAGCGGAATTATCAGGAATTGATGGCCTGGATTTTATCAAAATCACAGAAGGAGCTGAGCACAATTGGCATCTTTTTGGCTTGCTGGTACCGCCAGAGAAACGCTACTGGATCATGGACGCTTTGCGTGCCGAAGGAATTATGGCCAATGTACATTATACGCCACTGCATCGAAATGAATACTACCAACACTTAGGTAGTGATGAAGATTTTCCAGGTAGTATGGCTTTCTTTAATCGCTTGCTGCGTATTCCCATTTATCCTTCTTTAGGCAAAGGGGATCAGGAGAAAGTAGTGGAGGCCGTACACAAAGTATTTGCTGCCCTTTAAGATGAAAAGAATACTTGTTTTTGGAGCAGGGCATAATCAAACCTTATTGATTCGAGCCTGTAAAGAACTGGGCTATTACACGATTGTAACCGATCCTAATAGTGATGCCCCGGGAAAGGATTTAGCCGATCAATTTGCAGTGTTGCCACCAAAAGATTTTGAAGCGCACTGTCAACTGATTGAACAAGAGCATGTGCAAGGTATTGTCACTTGTCAAATGGAAAACCCTTTGCCTTTAATGGCCCGCTTGGCAGCGCAATATAAATTGTTGTTTCCCACTGAAACCGTAATCCAAAGGGCTAGAAATAAGTTCCTGATGAAACAGGCCTTTTTGGCGGGCCAGGTTCCCTGTGCGAATGGCCAGGTCATTGATGGTTTGCCAGATCTGGAAAAACTCGATCTCACCCAATGGCAGTTTCCTTTGATTATTAAGCCGGTAGATAGTTACTCTAGCCGGGGGGTCTACAGAGTCAATTCGGAAGCGGAGCTAAGAGAACGTTATTCAGATGCATTTCGCTATTCTTCCACGGGACAGGTGCTGCTGGAAGAGTTTCTAGAAGGGCCGGAAGTAAGCGTAGAAGCAGTG
>JAHQWA010000224.1 GCA_019634045.1 Saprospiraceae bacterium | reverse complement strand
AGGTAGCAAACAGGAAAACGGACTTGTCCGAAATACGCTATCAAATGACGCTTTCTGAAATAAGTCATTTAATCGGCTTTGTCTTTGTCACCGTTTTTGCCATCCAGAAAAGTTTTGCCGTAAGCTTGGTATTCGGTCTGACAATGATGATTCCAAATGTCTTCATGAATTTATATCCTTCCTTGTTACAGCAAGAAAATAAAAGGAGAATTGATCAGCTAGTTAAACGACAAAAGGCCGCAGTGAACCATCCATAACAGCACTGGGATTAAATTCGACACGAATTGAAATTATCTATCAGAAGGGATACCTTGAGAAGAAACAAACCCAGACAGTCGTGCTAAAATTCTTCCGAAGGATAAGACGAAAACTACTTGACAATGGAAATTTGAAGAACTATCTCGCTTATGCAGTTGGCGAGATAGTCCTGGTCGTCATTGGAATTCTGATTGCACTCCAATTTAACAATTGGAATCAAGCGAACAGTGATGAAGCAAAACTCGTCTCTTTACTACACGAATTAGCAGTAGATCTTGCCTTAGAAGTAGATAAAAGCGAGTGGGTCTTGGATTCCTACTTCAAGAAGAACTCAATGATTACGCTTAACCTAGCCGGAAAGCTGAAGGAGGAGGACATTCAGGCAATTTGTTCCGAATGTCCAAGGTATTTGCTTCTCAATTATCCCCGAATCCCCATCAATACACCCGCCTACGACCAGATCAAATCAATGATCGATCGCATTCCAAAAAAGCATGAGTATTTGATTGCACAAATCAAACAACTATATGAAGTCGATGTCAAAATAGTGCTTGATCAGCAAGCTAGCATTGAGCTTCGATCTAGCAACTTCAGGCAATCCCTGATAGCTACTTATCCTTGGTTCAAAGAAATTACGTACAGTCAATTGAGCTCAGAGGCAGTAGACTTTTTCCTGAACGACCCCATCTACATGAACGATCTGGCGGATTATAGGAATACCGCGCAAAATTTTTGGAACTATGTCAATCAGTTCAGAGGAAGAGCTATACATGTCTTGCAATTAATTTCTCAAATTAGGCGCATGAATATCGAAGAGATATTGAATGATAAAAGCTACTTTCTGGATGCTGATCAGGTCCAAAATATTTCCGGTAAGTACCACATCCCAAAATGCAACAATCTTGAATTTGATATTGAAACAGATGAATCCCGGATGTATGCCAATGGCCTCCAAGAGGGTCACGTATAATTAGTTCCGCAATCTGATTCTGTGCTTTATTTTACGCCCAGGTGCATCAAATTTAAATTCAGTAAGGAGTCCTTGTTCTTAGTAGGCTCAGACGGTTCGACCTTAACATGTGAAAAAATAGAGTAAGTAAACCATGGAGCATAGAAAACTCATTCCCACTACTCTACCGCTTTGTGAAGTAGACGAGAAGTCTTAATCCTCTAATCTCTTGTAACAATTACCCATCAAGTTCGTCATGAGAAAAACGGAACTCATGACTAAATACCTTTTACTCCTTATTACTGTTTTATACTCCTTCCTACCTGCACTAGCTCAAGAGGATTTAGATCAAAGACTCATCCAAAAGACACAAAATCTGATCGAAGAAAAGCTAGAAACAGATAAGATTGTAGGAGTGAGCGCAGCTATCATCCTGAATGATTCCATTATTTGGGAGAAGGGGTTTGGATATGCCGATCTTGAGAGCCAGGTAGCCATGGATGAAAATACCGTTGTCCATATCGGCTCTGTTACAAAACCGGTTACAGCTTTATGTGCCATGCAACTTCAGCAGCGGGGCTTACTTAACATTAATGAACCCATTGCTACCTACTTACCTCAATTCGATCCGCACAACCAATTCGGAGATAATAGCGAAGTCACCGTGAAACATCTGATCATGCATGCTGCGGGATTGCAGGGAGATATTTTCAAAAACAGTGACCTAGCATCAGGGAAGTATACGGACGTGGTCGGCTTCATAAATCAGACGCATATACTATATCCCCCCGGCCGCCTGGAGTATTATTCTAATGTGGGCTATAACATTCTAGGTCATATCATAAAGGAAGTAAGTGGCGTAGATTATGCTCAGTATGTGCATGAGCATATTTTCAAGCCTTTAGGTATGACCCAATCGGGATTCTATATGGATTCTTTAGCAAATAGCACGAAAATTTATGATCGAAATGGCCAGCAGGTAATAGACTATCCCTTGCGAGATATCGCTTCCGGAGGCATTTACTGTAGTGTCCATGATTTTGCTCTTTTAGCCCAGGGGATCATCAATTCCTATCACGGCCAGTCCCCTGCTCTTGTGGATAGCACCACGATGAGACACATCTTTTCCCTTCAAAATGAAGCGGTAGATTATGTTATTGGCAAAAATAAAAGGGGATTGGGCTGGTATCTATTTGAAGACGAGGACGGGCTGGCTGCCAATCATACCGGATCTGCGGGATATGCTTTTGCACATTTGATGGTTTTCCCTAAGGATAAGGCAGCCATCATGCTGCTAACCAATTCACCAAATGGTCGAGCACTAGCTGAAAATGCGGGTTACAAGCTCCTTGAAGACTTTGGTCTAGAAATAGCAGATGTATTCTTGCCCCAATTAATAGAGGATAAAAAGCAGCTTAATGAGGAGTCTGTTTTCGTATCAAAAGAGATTCTAAAAACCTATGCAGGAAACTACGCAGAACCCATATCTTATACAAGAGTCATTGTCGAAAACGACACCTTACAAATCATTAGAGGCGATGAACAATTCAGTTTAATCCCCAGCAGTCCAACCTCCTTTATACCTTTGGATAGCAATGGAGATGAAATAAAAAACACTAGATATCATTTTGAGAAAATAGGTTCTTTCCCTTGTCTAGTAGTGAAGGATGATCAGGCTGAGCGAGTATTGGGATATAAATTTGCCCCTGTTAATAGCAAGAAATGGCAAGAGAAAGTCGGAAGATATGAGCATTTTGGTTATCAATTGAAGGCGGGAGATATGAAGTTCGAAGGTATTGAGTTAAAGATCACTGACGATAATGTCTTGCTTGCCGTGATATATGCATCGGGGAATATTCAATACCCTATGCCCATTGATTTAATCTCGGAACAATATGGAAAAACCGCAGGCCTCCTATCGGGCTACGGTTGGACTTTAACTTTTTCCGAAAGCGCTAAATATTATCTGATTGATTTTGCTGGAATAACTTTTAGGAAAGAAAAATAGGTAGTATTAATAGCTTACATAAGCTGTAGCTATATAAATTGCAGTATGAACAAAATCTTCGAATTCTTCCAAAACTCAGTTGAGGAGGCAGAGGAATGGCTTCACAAAGTAACGCGCCAATTCAAAGGAGATGATCCCATTATCATTCTCCCCTACCGAGGCTATGCCAATGAAAAACGGCTTTTCCTGAAGGGGCGAGTTTTGGAAGACGAGAGCTATTGGCAAAATAGAACACAGGGTGACCTGAGCAATTTACTAGCCAGTTTTAAGCGCTTTGATACGGACGAAATTCCTTTTGCCTCCGTATCTATAAAAATAGGCGGCCAGACCTTTAAAGTTCAAGCCGATCACGAAGGTTATTTCACGCTAGACACAGCTTGGAATCTCCCTAGTAGGCATTCAAGCAATCGCTGGCTAGATGTTGACATAGAGTTGCTTGAACCGCAAACTCCGACGCAAGCTGAATCCAAAATAAGCTCGAAAGGAGAAGTATTTTTACCTGCTGGTAAAGTGAGCTACGGTGTGATTACGGATGTAGACGACACCGTGCTTCAAACGCATGTTACCTCTCGACTAAAATTCAAGATGTTGTACGCTACCTTCATGCAAAATGCAACCCAACGCCTACCGATGGAGGGCGTCGTAGAGTTGTTTCAGGCCTTTGCAAAAGGTGGAAATGGCCAACAGGAGAATCCCATTTTCTACGTTTCTAATAGTCCATGGAATTTATATGATCTCTTGGAGAAATTCATGGAACTCCAAGAACTCCCGAAAGGCCCTATCTTTCTGCGAGATTATGGCATTCGACCGGCCGGGGAGTTCTCTCAACACAAACTAGCTACCATCACCAGAATCTTGGACACCTACCCCAACTTGCCCTTCATCATGCTCGGGGATACCGCTTCGAAAGATGCCGACTTTTACATCCAACTGGCGGGGCAGTATCCGGGTAGGATCAAGGCCATTTATATCCGATTAACCAAAAACAACAGGAATGCTAAGCGTGTAGCGGAGCTCATTCAGGCTCAATCAGATATTAATGCGGTCCTGGTTCAATCTTCGAAAGAAATCCGGATGCACGCCCAAAGTATAGGATTGTTGTAGCGCTAGAATAACCACTAATAATTCAAGCATGAAAATCACCTACTTCAACATTTGGCTATTCGGCCTTGTTATTGCGTTCTTTTACAGCTGTACTTCCTCCTCTTCCCCAAAAGAGAAGCTCGCTAAAAAGATAAACCTCATAGAAACCAATCATCAAGTTACTGATCTAAAGATTGCAACCTTATCGACGATGCTAGCTAATCGCGGTATTGGCGAATGGGGATACTCCGCCATTGTGGAGGTAGATGGTCGGAAACTGTTATTTGATACTGGACAGCGCCCTGAAACGGTTTTGCGAAATGCTGAAGAATTGGGTTTCGATCTGCATGAAATCGAGGATGTATTCCTCAGTCATAACCATGGAGATCATACCGGTGGACTACTGAGCTTGCGTGAAAAACTAAAGACACTAAACCCCAAATCTATGTCGAGAGTACACGTTGGGGAAGGCATATTTGCACAAAGGATCAATGGTGGAAACCGGATGCAAGAGATGAAGCAAAAACTGGAGGCAGATGGGGTTGAATTTATCGTGTATGATAAACCCACTGAGCTATTTCCCGGTGTTTGGATTACAGGCCCTGTTGAAAGGATACATGATGAAAAGAATTATGGACAAGGGGGACGCATCTATACGGAAGCTGGAGAAATCGTAGATAATATTCCGGAAGATCAATCCCTCGCCATTAATACAGAGAAAGGCTTTGTAGTCGTAGCGGGCTGTGGTCATGCCGGGATTATTAATACCTTGGACTACATCAAATCTAAGATTGAGGATAAGAAAATCTTTGCCGTAGTCGGTGGTTTCCATTTGGTATCGGCGAGCGACGAACATTTGGCATGGACGGCCCAACAGTTGAAGCGGGTCGGTGTGGAGAAAATAATAGGGGCTCATTGCACAGGACTACATGCCTTGTACAGCCTCAAGGAGTCTTTAGCCCTAAGTCGCGAAGATGCGGTAGTCGGGTCAGTGGGAGATTATTTTGATCTGAAGGATGGTATTCATGCGGGGATTATTGCACGCTAGTAGTCGATTGTTAATCGTTCCATGCTCATCAAATGAACTAGCCATGCAAAGGGATAGTAACAAAACAAGAACTGAGTACATCAAACGCATCAATAATGTGCTAGACTTCATTGAAAAGAACCTAGATGCTGATCTATCTATTGAAAATTTATCCAAAATAGCTCGTTATTCTCCTTTTCATTTCCATAGAGTATTTTCGACCATCGTCGGCGAAAAGGTAAACAAATTCGTCACTAGAAAAAGGGTGGAACGGATAGCCTCCATCCTGCTAGTTGAAAAAGATAGATCTATCAAGGAACTCGCCTATACTTACGGTTTTAATAGTGAGAGCTCCTTTTCAAGAACCTTTAAACAATTTTACGGCATCAGTCCCACAGCATTTAAGTCCCAAGGAAAAAACACACTTAGCAAGATCGGTATAGAGCCATTTCCCCTTGAAAAATACATTTGTAGCATTGATGACATCAAAAAATGGTTAGACATGAATGCTCAAATAGAGGTAAAACCACTGCCGGAAATGAAACTGCTTGGTATTATGCAAATTGGCGAATTTGAAAAAATGGAAAGCCTATTTGAAAGCTTGATGAAATGGAGCGCCCAAAAGGGAATCTTGAATCCCTATGGCTTTAAGGTGATTACCATATATCATGACAACCCTAATGTCACGCAACTGGAAAAAACAAGGTTCAGCGCTTGCATTACCGTTGACGAGGAGATAGAGGGAGAAGGAGAAATAAGGGCGCTCACAATTGAAAAAGGCAGCTACGCTGTTGGTCGTTTTGAGATCGACGCAGCGGAAATTCCAAAGGCCTGGCAAAGTATGCTGGTCTGGGTTCTAGAAAATGATTACAGATTCCGGGACGGGGACTATTTCGAGGCCTACCTAAATGACCACAAAACCCACCCTGAACAAAAATTCCTCATAGAGATCAATATTCCTGTCGAAGGAGATGCCGGGACCAAAGTTGACCAGACCAATGACGTGGCCAGCAAGAAGCAGGTAGCAACATGTGGTGATCAGAATGAAGGAGTTCAAAGACCAGTCACTTATGGCCAAGCCATCCAATACATGAAAACCCTGCGGCTTTTCTTTAAAAAGGGATATGAGGCTTCCTTCAGCTTTGGAGCCATTTATAGCGGCCATCCGGATTATTCTTACTTTTCCTTAACTCCAGCTGCACTGAAAAGACAAAAATTGAAATTCGTCATCGTATGTAATCATATCCTGCCGCAGTTTACCATTTGCCTATCGGGACAAAATAAAGCTATACGAAGAGAATATTGGGAAATGTTCAAAGGCAGCAACTGGGAGAAGTATGAAGTGGTCCAATCGATTGAAAAGAGTCTTTCCATTATCGACCATGTGATAGTTGAAAGGCCTGATTTTCAAGCCGCTGAGGCCTTGACAAAACAGATTGAAACCGAGTCTTTGAAATTTATCAATGAGATTAGTGAGCTGCTTGCCTGAACCCCACAAACTTCTCTCTAGGCTTTAAATAAGTCTACCTATCGCTAAGCACTTTGTAGAAATTGTGCTATTCAAAAACTTCTATACTTCGAAGACAATAGCAAATTTGCCTCCTTCTCAGAAAACAGAGAAGTCGCATTGTTCCAATGCAATGTTTTATTAGGAAAACGATTGGCTACTACACCCAATAAAATGGCTTCAGACAATCGCGCTGCATAAGAAAATGGCGCGCTGCATTCATCTTTACCTAAGCACGCATCCACAAACTGATGATAGTGATTGTTCTTATCCAGTTCAGGAAAATCTATTTTCTCGTACTGACCATCCACGATGAGCTTGGGATAGTCGATATGAGGGAGTAAAAGTCGCCCCTTTTCACCCACGAACATCGCACCTTGTCCAGGCAATTTATCACCATTAGGCATCCGCAGGTCCTTGTGCATTTTCGGTGCTCCAGGGCCATCATACCATACCCATTTCAGTTTCTTAGTGGTATATTCGGTCCCAGGAAATTTATAGGTCACCACATTGTTTTCCGGGTGACCAAACCCATTGGGCTTTCTACATTTAGTCTTAATGGTTTTCGGAACATCCAATGCCAGTGCCGTATAAGGGGTATCGAAGATATGAACGCCCATATCCCCTAGCGTGCCGCAGCCATAGTCTAGTAGTTTCCGCCAATTTCCCGGATGGTAGACCTTCTCCTTATATGCTCTTTCTGGTGATGTACCCAGCCAAAGGTTCCAATCCAAATGCTTGGGAACCGGGTCGCTGCCCACTGGAGCGGGGCCATTAAATCCCCAGTTTTTATTAGACCAGGCCCGAACCGTCTTCACCTTACCAATCAGGCCCGACTGAATCAACTTAACCGTACCCCGATACTGATTCCAGGAGTGAATCTGAATGCCCATCTGGGTAACCAGATTCTTGTCGGCAGCCAGCTTTCGCATGGCTCTGGCTTCAGATACATGGTGAGTCAATGGCTTCTGGCAATAGACGGGCTTGCCTAATTCCATGGCGCGAATCGAAGCCGGGGCGTGCGTGTGGTCTGGGGTAGAAACAATAACAGCATCAATCTCACTTCCCATTTCATCAAAGAGCTTCCGGTAATCCGTATAGGTCTTGGCTCCAGGGTGTTTTTTCTTAGCAGCCGCCAAGTTCTTGGTATCCACATCACATAGCGCAGTCACCCTTACCAATTCATGAGCCGCAATAGATTTTAGATCTGCATTCCCCATTCCACCTACCCCAATATGAGCAGTTCTTAAATGCGTTTTTTTGCTCAGTGCCCAAACGGAGGAAGGTAAGAAGGTTACGGAAGAGGCTATGATCGCCGACTTTTTTAGGAAATCTCTTTTTTTCATGTAGGCCTTGTTTAAAGTGGTTGATATTCTTTGCTAAAAGTACGTATTTACCACTAAGAGCAGGTCATGTTTTCACACAAAAGCCAGAAGTATTGACCCAAAAGGTAGCAGCAAAAAGGATTCCTTCAGGAAAAGTAACTTTCTGGGGATCTAGCCAGTTAGTTTTCACCTATATCTTGACTACATCATAATAGCCATACAGGAATCATCAATCGCTAGCAAGGGAATTCTTGCGTCTTTTTACCACCTTATCCGTCATAGGAATAAATTAGACAGCTGATGGAAAGATCAACCCAAGATATTTGGAATAACTTCAGTGATGAGCTAGGTCGCTATATCCTAAGAAAAGTGAAAGAAAAGACCGTGGCTGATGATTTACTGCAAGAAGTATTTATTAAAATCCTGACCAAGCTAGATCAAGTTAAGCAAGCGAAAAATCTACAGCAATATCTCTATGTCATCGCCAGAAATACGGTCATCGACCACCTAAAGAGCAATCAGTCTAAACGGTCAACGCCCTCACTCCCTTTGATAGAGGAAGAAGATTTACAATTGAATACTACCATCGCAGAATGCTGCATCAAACCTTTCATTCAAAAACTACCAGAAAAATACCGGGAAGCCTTAATTGCCACAGCGTTCGAAGGAATCTCACAAAAGGATTTAGCAGCTCGCCTTAACATCTCTTACTCTGGGGCCAAATCCAGGGTGCAGCGTGGAAAAGAAAAGTTGAAGGACTTGATACACAGCTGCTGCACCATTACTGCCGACCGCTATGGGAATATTCAAAATGCCAAAGTTAGCTCCTGTAAATGTTGAAGTTTTTTGCGTCTTTTTTCTTCCTGTCCAGTGTTCGGGGAAAACAATTAACAATGAAAATGATGGATTTAAAGACAGAGATCAAAAATGCCTATGGCACAATTGCCAAGGATCACCATGAGTCTGCAAGCTGTTGCTCGAATACTTCCTGCTGCGGCTCAAACGAATCATCGAATATGGCAGTCGACTATACACAAATAGAAGGCTATATCCCCGATGCAGACTTGGCCTTGGGTTGTGGCACGCCAACCGAACTGGCTCAAATTAAACGCGGTGATACAGTAGTGGATCTGGGTTCAGGGGCAGGGAACGACGCATTTGTCGCTCGTCAGATTGTAGGCGATGCGGGAAAAGTTATCGGCATAGACATGACGCCGGAGATGGTAATTAAAGCTTTGCAGAACAATCAAAAACTGGGATTTCAGAATGTACATTTTGTACTCGGAGAGATCGAGGACATGCAAGGAATAACCAGCGGAGAAGCGGATGTCGTGATCAGTAACTGTGTCATGAATCTGATTCCTGATAAAGCGAAAGCATTCCAAGAGGTCCATCGCATCTTGAAGATCGGAGGGCACTTCAGCATTGCTGATATCGTTTATGAGGGCCATTTACCTAAAGGGATACAAGAAGCTGCCGAAATGCATGTTGGATGTATAGCAGGTGCCAGCGAAAAGGGTGGCTACCTAGGTATGATCAAAGCGGCAGGTTTCAAAAATATCCAAATCAGCAGTGAACGAATGATTGATCTACCGGACGAATTACTTCTTCCTTATATGCGTAAAGACGAGCTAGCTGAGTTCAAAAAAACGGGATCTGGTATCTATAGCATCACTGTT
>JAHQWA010000223.1 GCA_019634045.1 Saprospiraceae bacterium | reverse complement strand
ATTCTTAATCAACCCCAATGATCCCTTGAAAGATGGGTTTATTCTTAGATAATGGATATTAAATATTCATTATAAATTTCAATTGTGCCCTTCCAACTCCTCGTACGTTTTCAAGCTAATGATCTTCCACGCTTCTAGGACTTGCACCACGGTGGCTTCTCTTCTAGAGGCAATAGCGACTAGAGCGCCCGGTGTATCTTTGGGAAAGATGCTTCCATCATAATATTCAGCCGGTTCATCAGAATTGGTAACTGTTTGGGAGCGGGAAGAATTGGACCAGACTTCAAACCCAAGTCCATAATCTTGACAAAGTAGATCCAATTTGTCTATATCCGCGGCAACGGCATCAGGCAAGATGCACGAATAGGTAAAATAGGTAGATCGTTTCAACAAACCGAGTTCGTCGTAAACGGGTACTTTCCGGCCGTTTGAGATCGTATAGCCGGTTCTGTCTTTATCGAATAAGACTCTATCCTTGTACTTGTAATCGGATTTTGGATGAGGGACGTTCAAGATGGTTCCGCTTGCGGGGCTATCTATCTGCATCAGCAGGATTTCAAATTGCTTATCGTAGCTAATTCGAAGGCAGGACAAAGGCCACTTTTTTGCTTCCAAGCCAAACTTTTTCCACACTCTCCTGGCAATGCGGGGTCTATTTAGTGCGGTGGCAGCAATCCCCATATTCCACCAGCACTCTCGATCAGAAGGGTCCAGGGCCACCGCTTTTTTGTTATAGTGTAAAGCAGGTTTCCATTCCCATCTCTTTTTGTAGAAATGCCCCAGGCGAACATAGGGAGGAGCCCAGTCCGGAGCCAACTTTATCATTTTCTTATACAATTTCACCGCGTGGTAGGGATCATTATTCGCCTCGTACAGACCAGCGGCATCATAAAGTTCCTTAATATGTTCAGATGGAAACTGCATGCTACAAATATAGGGAGTTTTGAATATCAATGCGAGCTACTTGAGCTTAGCCCGAACGTATTGATTAGGCCATTGAAAGTCTTTTTCGTGTAAAAGCTGGGCAGCCTGATAGGGAAAATAGGGATTTCGAAGAAACTCACGAGCGATAAAAATCAAATCGGCCTGCCCGCTTCTTATAATCGTTTCGGCCTGTTCCGCTGAGGTAATCATACCCACTGCCCCTGTCATTATACCGGCTTCCTTTTTAATGCGCTCCGCAAAGGAAAGCTGATACCCTGCTCCCACCTTGATCTTTTGTTCAGGATGTAGGCCCGCAGATGAAGTGTCGACCAGGTCCACACCCAGGGCTTTCAATTCGCCAGCTAGCTGAATGGAAGCTTCTATGGTCCAAGCCGCTCGATCGGGTAGCCAATCATCGGCAGAGATTCGCACAAAGAGAGGAAGATCTGCTGGCCAGAAGCTTCGCAGGTCTTTGGTAATTTCCAGCAATAGGCGGATTCGATTTTCGAAAGTACCGCCATATTGATCCGTTCGTTGATTGGATATTGGAGAAAGAAAGGAATGTAGCAGATATCCATGAGCAGCATGGATTTCCAGAATCTGAAATCCCGCCCTTAAGGCCCGCTCCGCGGCTAGGCGAAAATCAGCTTTCAATTGCTGGATATCACCCTGGTCCATTGCATGTGGAGCCGGTTCATTGGCATGAAAAGGAATAGCACTTGGTCCAAGCGGCTGCCAAGCCAAGTCGGAATCCTCAATTGGCCCTCCCCCTTCCCAAGGAGTCATACGACTGGCTTTGCGGCCAGCATGAGCCAATTGAATGGCGGGTATGGCTCCTTGCGTTTTCAGGAATCGAGTGATCCGTTCTAGGCCTTCTATATGTTCATCCTGCCAGATTCCAAGATCAGCATAAGAGATTCTGCCCTTTGGTGAAACAGCTGTCGCTTCAGTGAAAACGATACCTGCTCCTCCTACCGCACGAGTACCTAGGTGGACCAGGTGCCAATCCGTGGCAAATCCGTCCTTGCTAGAATACTGACACATCGGAGATACGACGATCCTGTTCTTAATTGTGAGCGATCGAAGCCTTAAATCTTGAAATAGAAAAGACATAGTAAATAGGGTAGTTGAAGATGAAGCAGACTGAGATTGCTACTGGCAAAACTAAAGTCTAATCTAAGCATAACAGCTTACGGCAAGACAAAGTTTGTAGATCTTGGAAAGAGTCGATTGAAAAAAATAATTCCCTGCAAAAAACGGTTTGAAAGGCAGCTACCCATTCTAGTTGCTTACTGGTTCAGCTAGTTTTTCTTCCCGTTCAGAAAGCATTTTTTGACTATTTTCGAAGATCTTTTTAATCTCGCATCAAAAACAATGGACTACAAAAGCTGCCTTTTACTCGTAGCTACATTATTTATCACCATAAACCTCAATGCCCAAATCCATTTTGGTACGGAAGAGGGCAAGATTCAATTCAAGTCTGATGCCCCACTTGAGTTGATTCAAGCGGTCTCAAATGAGATGAAAGGCATTATTGATACCGACCAAAAAGCCTTTGCTTTTTCGGTAGAAATGAAATCTTTCCAAGGTTTCAATAGTCCATTGCAGCGCGTACATTTCAACGAAAACTATTTGGAGACAAATAAGTATCCCAAAGCTACCTTTAGTGGAAAAATCATTGAAACCATTGATTGGAATACGGATGGTACTTATGAGGTACGTAGCAAAGGAAAGTTATTGGTACACGGCCTAGAGCAGGAGCGGATCATTAGAGCAACGCTTAAAATTGCAGATGGAATGATTCAACTCCGGTCTGTTTTTACCGTCTTATTGGACGAACACCAAATCAGTATCCCTAAAATTATGTTCCAAAAGATTTCGGAAGAAATAGAAGTAATCATTGAGGCCGATCTAGAAAAACAAAGCTTGTGAATCCAATTGTGAAATGCCTCGTCCTTATTGTTTTGTGCCTCAGCCCAGGCCAGCTTTCAGGACAGCAGCCATTTTTCCGCCAATATGAGGTTCCGGAAGAAATTGCGGAAACCCCAATGGATATTCTTTATCAAGCCAATAGTGACTTTATATGGCTGGGCGGAGAGCAGGGCCTTTTGCAATTCGATGGCTTTAGTTTTGAACCCTTCTTGCGCAATGACACCATCGGTGAAAACAAAGTTACCTCCATATTTAGAGATCAAGATCACCTACTCTGGGTCGGATATACCGATGGCCAGATTTTTCAATTACAACTAGATAACGTCCTACAACTCTGGGAACCTGAAGAAGGCCTTCCTAAAGTGCCCATCAGTGGGTTCTCTCAGGACAAGAATGGCATCCTCTGGATTGCTACCTACGGGGAAGGCTTGTACTATTGGAACGGCCAACGCATGTACAATGTGGGGCTAGATGACGGCTTGGGTGGGCAAGATATCTACAGTATCGCCCAAGACCAAGAAGGTAGAATCTGGGTGGGTACTGATAATGGCATCAGCGTTTGCTGGTTGGAAGAGGGAAAGAAAAAGATCAAGAATATCGGACGTCCCGAAGGGCTCCCAGATGATATTATCCGCTACATTCTTCCAGACCCCGCTGGTCATTACTGGGTGGGCACCTATGAGAAAGGCTTCTGCCGTATAAATGGAGAAAGTCTGCAGGTTGATTTTGTTTATCCAGATTGGGAACAAGGAGTCATTAACTGCATGGAATTAGTCGAAGGTCGCGCCTTGTGGATAGGGACCACCTCCAAGGGAGTATGGCGCTACGACTTCCAAAGTGAACACCTCCAATCCATTCCCCTTAATCATCTACAAAAAGATAGAATATCAGCCCTCCATACCGATCATGAAGGAAACTTATGGGTCCTTGGTAGAGAGGCTGGTCTCTTATCCATCAATTGTCATTTCACATTAATCGATAACAATCTCCAAAACCTGCAAGCCATTCACCTAGACCAAAAGGATCGGCTTTGGGTGGGGAGCCAAGACGGGCTTTATCAATGGACAAACGCTCAAAAGGAAGCCGGTTCTTTTGAAAAGATCTTGAATGAAAATATTCTTAGCCTATTTGAAGATTCGGTGGGCAATATTTGGGCAGGAACTTTCGGGAAAGGCGTCATTCTGATCAACCCCAATACGGGTAAACAAAGAAGACTAGATGAGAAGGATGGATTACCCAATGGTAGTATCCTATCCATTGATGGCACTGGAGAGTTGATTTGGTTGGCTACTTTAGGCGGTGTGGTTGAGCTGCGCTGTCGAAAGGACCCTATGCGGGAGGTGGATTTTAAGATTAAGATGTTGGACCATGAGAGCGCGCTAGGGACGAACTTTATATACAAGGTATTTGTGGACCAAGGGGGTAGAACTTGGTTTGGAACCGATGGAAAAGGCATTGCTCTGCTCGAAGACGGCGCCTTAACTAGCTACCAAGAAACGGGAACTGCCCCTATCCGATCTGTATATTCTATTACGGAGGATAATACTGGAAAGATCTGGTTTAGTACCCTACGCGATGGTATATACAGCTTTGATGGGCAGAATTTCAAGCACTTTGGCAAGGCAGAGGGGCTACGCAATTTGAGCATTAGAGGATTGGTAAAAGACAAGAATGGCGATCTCCTAATTTTACACCCAGGAGGAATTGATCGCTTAGATCCGGAAACGGAACAGCTAATGTATTTTGGCAAAAGTGCAGGCATTGGTGATATCGACCCCAACCTCAACACCTACGCGTATGATCATCGGGGAGATATTTGGATCGGTACTGACAATCGAATTATTAAATATACAGCCCTCTCCAATCAGCTAGCCCGTTCTCCAACAACTACCCTAAAAAAGGTAGCCGTTAACTTTACCCAGATTGCTTGTTCTACCACGCCCTGCCTAACCTATGATGAAAACAATCTCATTTTCGAATATGTAGGGCTATGGTACTCTGATCCCGATGCTGTTCGCTATCGATACAAGTTAGAAGGATACAACCAGGACTGGATCTACTCAAAAGATAACCAAGCTACCTTTCCAAGTCTGCCGCATGGCAAGTACACCTTCTTGGTCACCTCCAGTGAAAACGGCATTTTCCTAGCGGACAACACCCTGTCTTATGACTTCATCATTACGTCCCCCATCTGGAAGAGATCTTGGTTCGTTGTTCTGGGTCTAGCTTTATTAGCCGGACTAATTTATAGCTGGATGCGAAGTAGAGAGCGTAGGATGCAAAGAGAAGCCGCCCTAGTGAAGGAGAAGTTGGAGAGTCAATTTGAAACCTTAAAAAGCCAGATTAATCCGCATTTTCTATTTAATAATTTCAATACCCTAATCACGATCATTGAAGAAAATCCTACGATCGCAGTAGAGTATGTAGAAAAACTCTCTGACTTCTATCGAAGCATTTTGCAGTATCGGGAACAGGAAACGATTCCCCTGAACGAGGAATTAAAGATTGTGAAAGATTATACCTTCTTGCTAAAGAAGCGGTTTGGAGAGAACTTTAAAATGAGCATTGAGGTAAAGGACATGAACAAGGCTAATGTAGTCCCCCTCACACTACAGATGCTGGTAGAAAATGCGATTAAACACAATGTCATCAGCAAACATGACCCGCTTACCGTGCGTGTCGTACAGGAGGATACTGGTTACATTACCATTTGTAACAACTTACAAAAGAAGATTGTAGCTGAGCATTCTACCGGTTTCGGGCTGGAAAGCATTGTGAAAAGGTATGGATTACTAACCACCAAAAAAGTGCTGATTCGAGAAGAACGAAACCAATTTAAAGTAAGCATTCCCTTAATGAGCAACCCAAAATCATGAATGTCTGGATTATAGAAGATGAAGAGGCCGCCGCAAGAAGGCTAGAAAAGTTAGTTACTACCATCGATCCATCTATGGTCATCACCCGTCGGATGGATAGTATTATAGAGACCCTCACAGCCATACAGGAAGGCCCATTACCCGACCTCCTGTTCCTGGATATCCAATTGGCAGATGGACTAAGTTTTGAGATCTTTAATCACACTAAAATTGATAAGCCGATCATATTCACTACTGCTTATGATCAATATGCCATTCAGGCCTTCAAGGTCAATGCCATCGATTATTTACTAAAGCCTATCAAGAAAGTTGAGCTGGAAAGAAGCATCCAGAAATTCAAGGACTGGGCTAACACAGAGACCTTCAACTATGGCAAATTAGCGGAAATACTGAAAAAGGATAAGCCTTCTCAACGTTTCCTACTGAAAGTGGGTCAGCGGCTACGCTTGGTAGATACCGCCGATGCCGCCTACTTTTTTTCCGAAGACAAAATCACTTTCTTGGTCGATTGGAAAGGACAACGATTTGCCCTGGACCAATCTCTCGAAAAATTGGAAGACAGCCTAGATCCGGATCAATTCTTCCGCGTGAATCGCCAATTCATCATCCATCTAAAGTCCATTGGTGAGATGATTGCCTATTCCAAGTCAAGAGTAAAGATTCTGCTGGACCCCAATACGAAGCCAGAAGTGGTGGTAAGCACGGAACGATCACCTCATTTTAAACGCTGGCTGACCGGGGACCGCTAAAGCACATCAAAGCCATGGGGCGTCCTAAGCAATGTCCCAGAAGAAGCGTGCTTTACTTTTCGACTTTGCACCTAAAGCCCGGTAGAATCTAATGGCTGTCTCATTGGCGGAAGGTGTCTGCCATTGAATCTCAACACATTGATGAGCCCGACCATAATCCTTGATCCTTTGCATGATTTGCTTGCCCAAACCGAGCCCTCGGCTTGTTGAATCTAGGTACAGACAATCTAAATAGAGGTAATACCTCGCATCCCAGGTAGAGAATTGTTTTACAAAGCTAGCGTAACCGATTAACGCTTCTTTATGCTCCACTACCCAACAACTGATTTCGCCATCGTTTGCCAATAGATATCGACGCCAGGCTTCTATTTTCCCTCTTGGATCAAAGGCGCAATCTTCGAAGGCCGCATGCGCTTGACAAAGCCTCAACAGTTGGGGAAGATCTGTCTGGCGAAGCGGCCGAATATGTGATTCCAATGCTGAGTTAGCAAGCACACTCAATCTTTGCACCAGCGGAAGCTTGTGTCCCCTCCGTGGCATAGCCATCAAATTTCCACCATTCAATGCCGCCAATTAGTTCTTTTACCTTAAATCCAAGACGGGCCATTTGCAAGGCTCCTTTAGTGGATGCGTTGCAGCCAATGCCATCACAGTAGCAGACGTAAGTAGTTTCTCGGTCTAAATGTTGAGTAGATTCAGCCGTCATTTCTCGATGTGGCAGGTTGAGCGCGTTTGGAATATGTTCTCTTTCAAAACCAAACGCCTTTCGGGCATCTATGGGAATAACCTTATCTCCTTTTTCCAGTGCCTCGAATAAATCCGCTGGATCCATTTCAAAGGCCAATTTGCTTTCGTAAAACTTGATCTGGTCTGTCATAATCTTATTTTTAATGATCAGTCACAAAGATAGTCGCTAGCACGGCTGTTCTCCCTTTTTAAAGTTGAAGCCTCTTCAATCATCGTTGAAAAAATTTCAACTTCAGTAGCTCTTGAATATTGTACTTTTAGGATATGGAAATTAAGCACTTCAGATTGATCAAAACGATTGCAGAGGAAGGGAATATCAGTACCTCTTCCACCCGCTTATTCCTTACGAAGTCCGCTTTAAGTCATCAGTTACGAGAGTTGGAGTTACAGTTGGGGTTTAAGGTCTTTCATAGAACTAGAAACCGCTGGCGATTAACGGAGGAGGGGGAGGCGCTGCACCAGCTAGCCACAGAGGTGTTGTCTCGGATCGAAAACGGTTTTCAACATATCCAGCGCATCCAGGAGGGGGCAAAAGGGACCATCCGCATTAGTACGGAATGTTACTCGTTTTATCAGGGCTTACCTAGCTTCATTCAAAAGATGGCAGTCCTCTACCCGGATATATACGTGAATCTGATCTTGGATGCCACCCATCAACCCATCACTAAACTGCTCGGCAACGAAATTGATATGGCGATTGTGACTACCCGCCCTAGTTCAGATCAACTTTCTAGCATAGCCCTATACGAAGATGAGATATTTGCTATTCTACACCAGGAACACCCGCTCAACAACCAAGCTACGCTGGAGGCAAGTGACTTTAGCGACGTACATCTCATCATCCACTCCTTCCCCCTGGAAACCGTTTCCGTTTACCAACAATTTCTTCAACCCAACCAGATTCACCCCGTACAAATCTCGGCCATCCCTTTAACGGAAGTTTCTCTTGAAATGGTTAAAACCAATATGGGGGTGATGTGTATGCCAAAGTGGGCGCTCGCTCCTTTTCAACTTCCCGCTGAACTCGCCTTTAAGCGACTAGGGAAAGAAGGGCTGAAACGGACACACCATCTCGTGTATAGAACCGTTGATCATCACAAAAAATACATACGCGATTTCGTTCTGAATTTTCAAGAACGATTTAGTGAAATTTAAACCTTCAGTTCATGTTTGGTGATCGCTTTTGGCGGAGAAAAGTGTCATTTCCTGCCGGGCCAGGCCAGGTTTTGCTGAGACGAGGCGATTTTCCACCCAAAGTGTGATGGCCAAGCATGCACTAAGCCCGAAAGACTCCTAGTCTAGTAACAGGTATTCCTTCCTAAGTCTTGACATATTTAATTAGGAGTACTAACTTTGTTACTCACCGATCTGCCGTGTATGACTAACAGTATTTTTAATCTCACTTTCCAACAGGACGATATCAAAAGTAAGATTGTGGTAGCCCTGGAACGGATTTCTGAAGTCTTTAGAGCACTATTATGGGAACACGCCAAAACTATTGGTTTGAGTCCGATCCAAATACAGATTCTGATTTTTATAGCGTACCATCAGGAATCACTCCGGAATGTTAGCCATCTAGCTAAGGAATTCAATGTTACCAAGCCGACCATTAGCGATGCTGTGCGAGTATTGGAGAAAAAGGGCCTCATTAGTAAGCATCCCGCTGCACACGATAGCCGGAGATACTCCATTGCCCTTACCGAAAGTGGGACAGCGATCGTCCAGCAAACCGAAAACTTCGCTGAACCCATCAAGAAGCAGCTTCAGCAATTTTCTGATGCGGGCCTATCCGATTTTCACACCCAACTCATAGCGGTAATAAGCGGACTCAACAGAAGTGGTATTTTATCTGAGCAGCGCACCTGCCACAGCTGCCGCTTTTTTGAGAAGAATAAAGAACAATCTTTCTGCCAATTGATGAAAAAACCTTTGCTGCCTGATGATATCCGTTTAGATTGTCCTGAATTCGAAGT
>JAHQWA010000222.1 GCA_019634045.1 Saprospiraceae bacterium | reverse complement strand
ACCTCCAAAACGCTTCGCCATTTCAAAGTATTCCCAAGCACGGATAAATCGCACCTCTGCCGTTCTTTGGGCAATATAATCAGGCCCAAGAGAAGCTGACTTAGCTATATTCTCAATGAATACATTACATTCTCTAATATTATTATAGGGCCAATAATCGAGTAAACGAGCGCCATTTTCATCATATGGCGTATTCGTAACCTGGCCGAAAGCCGCTTGCCATGGAGCGAAATTTCTGTGTTCACCTCCCCAAGAATTGATGAAGCCCATGTTGATGTTGGTTCCACCGGAGGTCATGTGGAATTGAACTCTATTGTAGAGATCACTGACAAAAGCATCGGCCAATCCCTCATCCTCAAATACAAAGGCGTCCGAGATGATGTCAGTAGGAGTTAACTCAAACGGATCCTCGCAAGAAAAGGTCATGCACAATCCGAATAGAACAAATAAATACTTTTTCATATCTAAGAGTTGTTTCTATTATTAATTATAAAGTGATTCTTACTCCAACAGCAAGCGATCTAGTAATCGGCAATCTGCGAGTAGGAGAACCTGGTTGGAATTCTGGATCAAAGGAGTTCTTATAGATCCCTAAATTCGTCAGCAAAAGCAAATTCTCACCAGCCACATAAATTTCTGCTTGATCAATATTGGATTTATTCAAAAGGCTGGTCGGGAAAGAATAAGATAAGTTAAGGTTCTTCAAGCGGAAGTAGGTAACATTCTTCACCCAAAAATCAGAGTTCCGAGAATTATTGAAACTAGGTGACTGGGTAGCTGCTGGAAGAGCAGCGTTCGGATTAACGTTTTCAGTAGGATTATTCAAATCCGGCTGCCATCTTAAGTCGTACTGATACGTCAACGGAATAGACTGATTACTAAACATGGTTCTAGCAGAGCCGCTAATGTTAATGGCAAATCTGGAAGCTCCCTGAAGCAAAGCATTCAATCGGAAATTCTTGTACTGTAATCCCATATTCATCCCGTACACCACCTCTGGAATACCGGTGGCAAAGGCGATCTCATCCTGGTCCCTAAACGTGATCACTCCATCCCCATCTCGATCGATATATTTGATGTCTCCCGGGCGTAAGGTTGAGTTTTCGTTATCGTCTTGAACTACAGGGTGATTGTCAATTTCTGCTTGTGACATGAAGATACCATCCGATACATATCCCACAAATCGATTGACACGCTGCCCGTCCAGCTCAAACAACCTCTTTTGATCCGGATCTTCAAAAGCTTCCTGACTTCTAACATCCAACCATCTGGCTTGTGCAAAAGAGAAGTTAGGTGCCAATTCTAATCTAAAATCACCGAAACGCTCTTGGTAAACAGCAGATATTTCTATCCCTCTATTTTCCTGGCTATTGATATTTACTACCGGTAGATCCGCGCCGAAAGTAGACGGTACAGCTTCGATGTTTTGTGCAATAATTCCATCCCGCTTTCTGTAGAACAATTCCGTTTCTAGGGATAATTTACCATTCCAGAATCTGGCTTCTATACCTATATTGTATACGGTCATCTCTTCCCAAGTCAAAAGCTGGTTAGTCAAACCTCTAGTTCTAATGGTAGGTTCTGCCACATTATCTCCAAGAATAATTGGATTCTGAAGCTCATAGCCGGTTAGATAATCAAAACCATTCAATCCGTTGGCCGTATCGTCTCCTAGTTGAGAATAAGAAGCTCGCAACTTCAAGAAGTCCAGTGGTCCTCCATTGCCTATATTCAAAAATGGTTCCTCAGACAATACCCATCCAGCGGAGAAACTAGGGAAATATCCCCATCTAGTATCTGGAGAAAATAATACGTTACCATCCGCTCTGAAAGTTGCTTCGAATAGGTATTTGTCCTGGAAGGTATAATTGAAACGTCCTACATAACTCTTTCTTCCAATATCAGATCCTGATGATCCACTATTCGTTTGATTATTCTGTGAACCAATGAATAATTCAGGAATAGCAAGAGACAGGAGATCAATTCTAGATGCTCCAAATTGACTAAATTCTCTGGTAATCTGTTCGTAAAGGCCTAGCACCTTCAAGTTGTGACTTCCAAAGGAACGATCATAGGTCAAGGAGATTAAAGGATACAACTGTGTTCTTCTGAACTGATTATCTGACACACGAGAAACCACCCGCTGAGTCGCTTGCAATAAATAGGTATCGGTTTCTGGCTGATATTCGTATAGCTCCGTGGGCTTAGCAAAACTCTTGATCGATCGATTGTATCTCGTCAAACCTACTTCTGCTCTGGCTGCAAGTCCTGGTAAGAAGGGGGCATCATACTTTAAACCCAATCGGCCTATAATGACGTCTTCATCTCTGTCCCAAAAACCAGCCACGTCTCTTTTACTGGAAGAAATCGGATTTCTTTGTGAAAACCCAGAAAAGGCCTCCCCAATAGAAGGATCAGGTAGAGAGGTAGGGAAGACAGGTTCTGTTGTGGACAACTCTGTCATCATACCCTCTATATTATTGGCGGCTCTTTCCGTCTTTTCAAATCGATAAGATAGATCGAGATTGAAACTTAGACTATTGTCTATTTTGGCATCGATATTCGTTCTTGCGTTATATCTACCGTAATCATAATCTCTAGATCGGAAATAACTTTCTTGATCTACATATCCGAAAGAAGTAAAATATCGGATATTATCCGTACCACCGGACACGCTTAGATTATGCTGATGCATAGGCGCGTTGTTCTTAATCAGGCCATTCACCCAATCTCCACCTTCATAGCCAGGTTCTCGATTTCCAAAACGCTGTACATCCTCGTCGGTAAAAGTTGCGTCAAGGCCCCCTCCGTCAAGTAGATCTGATTCTCGAACCAATTCTATGTACTGGTCCGTATTTACCTGCTGGAATAATCTAGAGGCTGACATAGAAGTAAAGCTACCGTTGTAGGTGATCTTTGCTGGACCACTCTTACCTCTTTTAGTAGTCACCAGAATCACACCATTACCCGCCCGAGCGCCATAAACAGCTGCCGCGGCATCTTTCAATACGGTGATGGTTTCAATGTCATTAGGGTCGACCCGATCGAAAGAGGTCTGAATACCATCTACGAGGACCAAGGGTGATCCCGCATATCCTCTAATTCGGATTTGAGTGTTTTCCGATCCTGGCAAGCCAGAATTTTGCCGGGTCATTACACCTGGCACCCTACCTGCTAATAGGTTGGCGGAGTTGGCAACGGGAACTTGAGTAAGTTGCTTGTTGTCGATAGAAGCTACCGCTCCTGTCAAAGTAGATTTCTTTTCCTGCCCATATCCCACTACTACTACTTCATCCAGTAATGCTCCAACCTCCAACACTACATCAAAGTTACTTCTATTGCCCACGACAATAGTGTAATTCTGGAAGCCTGTATAACTAAAGACAAGACTGGCATCTTCGCTGACTGAGATCTGATATTTACCATCAATATCTGTAACAGCGCCATTACTTGTACCTGCTTCCAAAATATTCACGCCAATTAAAGGCGTGCCCTCCGTATCCGTCACTGTACCGGAGACGGCTTGCTGTGCTATGAGGCCGCCGCTAAACAGGAGACAAACCACAAAGCACGCTGCCTTTAAGCTTTTAAGTTGGTTAATCATAATTAAACTTTAAAGTGTAAAATAAATACCGAGTAATCCTGAGTTGATAACTTGAAATTAGCTCAAATGCAGGCCAGCAGGGGGGAATAATCGGTAAAATAGGGGGTATGGATTCGGCATCAGGGGATTAGGCCTTTCCAAGGGGATTTGGAAAGGCCTAGTACGGAATAGAAAGAGATAAAAATGAATATTTTAGCTCCCGATGGAGCGAATGGGTTGTATGAGACCATTCGTTTGCTGGGGCACTTCCTTGAGTTGCCCGAAGGCAGACGGGGTCATGTTGTAAAGGTTTTTGAAGCATTGTCTGAAATACTTAATGCTGCTAAATCCGACTTTATAGGCTACCTCCGTGATCGTAAGGTCACCTGTACGAATCATCTCTGCCGCTTTACGTAGACGCACATCTCTGACAAATTCTACCAGGGACTTACCTGTTACCGCTTTGATCTTCCGGTACAGACTAGACTGACTTTGATGCAGCATCTCTGCCAATCGCTGTACGTTAAAAGTGGAATCTTCCAAATGTGCCTCTACCAATTCAATGGCTTGGTGCACCAGCTTCTCTTCTGGTGTCAATTGATTCTCCTTCACCGGCTCAAAGAATAATTGCTTTCGATAGTATTCTCGTAGGTGTTGTCTGTTCTTTAGAATCGCGTAGATTCTAGATTTAAGCATTTGGGCATTAAAAGGCTTCGTGATGTAACTTTCGGCCCCCATTCCTAATCCTTCTAATTCATAAACACGAGAAGTACGAGCCGTTAGTAGTATGATTGGCAGGTGTGCTATTAACTCCGTCTCTTTAATGGCCTTACAAAGACGAATGCCATCCATTTCCGGCATCATCACATCACTGACAATAAGATCCGGCGGATCGTCCATGATTAATTGCAGCGCTTCCTTCCCATTGGCTGCTTCCGTCACCACGAAGTCTTCCTCCAATACTTGTCGTAAGTAGGTACGCAAAGCTGAATTGTCCTCTACAATGGTGACCTTGTATTTTCTACTTCTATCGCTGATCACCTTGAGGTAGTGATCTTGGGTTGGATTATTGGCAATCAAATGTCGATTTTCTTCTAGTAAGTAGTGGCCTAAATACTCCGAATTCCTAAAGTTTGGAATAATTTGATCGCCACTTAAGTGATTGGAACCAAGTGGTAGCTTAATCGAAAAAGTAGTCCCTTTATGCCTTTGACTTTGCACCTCAACCCTACCTTTGTGGAGATCAATCATGCCTTTCACCAAGGATAAGCCTATTCCTGTCCCAGCTATATGGAGGGTATCCTGATTTTTGGCTTGATAATAGGGATTAAAAACCTTAGCTATCTCAGTGGAATCCATTCCAGTACCACTATCTATCACCTCTATCAACAAATAATTATCTTTCAACACACCCTCCGCATCAAAAACAGCTTCTCCATCCTCCTGACCTTTAATTCTCAAGCTAATGGTAATGCAGCCGTTTTCCTGGGTAAACTTGTAGGCATTGGACAATAAATTCATGAGCACCGTCTCCATCTTGTCCCGATCATAGGTGAGCGGTATCGTTTTAGCAGGCGTCTCAAATCGAAATTGAATATTCTTCTCGGCAGCACTCTGGCTAAAGATCAAGAAGACTTCTTCACAAAACTTCACAAAATTCCCCTTGGCCGCTTGCAGTCGCATGTTGCCCGTCTCGATCTTCCTGAAATCAAGCAATTGATTCATCAAATTCAGCAGGCGGTTGGAGCTATTTTGCATGATACGCAATTTAGCTTTCGTCTCCTTGCGCACCTTGGTGTGTAGCAATAACTCTTCCAAAGGCCCACGGATCAAGGTCAAGGGACTTCGAAGTTCGTGGGAGATATTGGTAAAGAAGTTAAGCTTGTATTGATTTAATTCCTGCTCCTTTTCCGCCAGGATCAGTTCATTCTTTAAACCTAGCTGTTTCTCGGTCACTCGCCTGAACAAGATCAGGCCAAGAATACCTAAAAGACCGTAGACCACGAAAGCCAAAGGCGTTGCATACCAAGGGCTGGCTATGTGAATAGGCAACTGAACGACCTCTTCATTCCAGACTCCATCACCGTTGCTTGCCATAAGCTTGAAAGTGTAATCCCCAGGGGCAATATTGGAGTAGGTGGCGCTCAAGTTTGGATAGCGTACATCGACCCAGGTGTTATGCTGACCTTCCAACTGGAAACGATACTGATTCTTAAAGGCTGAAGCCATTTGCACCCCAACAAAGTGGATGGTGAAATCGCTTTCGTTGGCTTTCAACCTGATAGGGGGTTGATCAAACAAAGATCGCTTCAAAAGAATTCTCCCCTTGACTTCCTCTCCTACTTTAATAGGTTGACTATTTACCTGCAAGCCCGTGATATAGACTTCTGGTACTAATTGATCCGTCGTTATGGTTTTTGGATTAAAGTAATTGAGACCGTTAATCCCTCCAAAATAAAGCCAGCCCTGATCATCCTTATGTACAGCCCCAACTTTGAAGGAATTGCTTTGCAAGCCATCTTGATAGTCAAAGTATTGGATAGTACTATCTTGGGGGTTGAACCGCGTCAAGCCCATTCCGGAGAGCCACAGGAAGCCTTGGTCATCTTCTGCTAAACATTCGACGTCATTGTCGGTCAAGCCATCACTCATCGTAAAACGCTCAAACTCTACCGTTTCTCCCTCAATGACTTTATTCAGCCCTCCTGCTAAGGTGGCTACCCACAGCTGATTGTCGCGGGTACGTAGCACCTGCCAAGTATGATCGCTACTAAGGGACTTGGGGTTGTTAGCATCATATCTATAGTGTTCGAAATGCCAATACCCTTTCTCGTGCTCTGTAATATGATTTAGTCCCCCATCTCGTGTAGACACCCAAATGCTCTCATCTAGTGGATCCGCATAAATGGCTGTTAGATTGTTCGTAGACAATGAGTTAGGACCACCTGGATCATGCTGAAGGTGCGTATAGCTTTTCCGTTCTTTATCGAGCACAAATAAACCTTGTTGATGCGTAGTAATCCAAAGTCGTCCTTGACCATCCTCTGTGATTTGCATCAGGTTATCTCCCAATCTAACACCATTATCCCCTTCTATGGGCCAGTGTTCAAATTGGAGATCATTCCCTACTTCCCGCACCCTTGCCAAAGCACCTCCTTTAATGCCTAACCAAACATCCCCTCGATAATCTTCATGAATAAATACGACGTACTGTCCCTGTATTTCTGCTGAAGCTAGGCCCTTTCTATACTCCTTCCCAATGCCAGATATCGGATCATATACATAAAGACCGGCACTGGATCCTGTCCATATTTTCCCGTCCTTGGCTTTGTACACAGAGGCAATATTCCGTTGCTCGGTCTCTTCAGGCATTGTTCCCCTCAGATACCGGAATGCTTTTTTTCGGAGACTGGTGTAATTCACCCCACCCGTTGATCCTACCCACAGCACTCCAAAGCGGTCTTGGAAAAGATGCCTTATTCGATCACTTTGAAAAGTGGTTCCAGTAAAATTCACCTTAACAAGCCCCCCCTTAGTAATACTGCCTTTTTGTTCAACGGATTTATCCAATATCCGCAGGCCAGCGTTCGTCGCTAGCCAAACTTGGCCGTCGAGATCTTTGTAAATTAAACTGACCCCAACGGATTCTTGCCCAGCTTGAAATAAATGGCTTTCGTAAGCCTGCTTTTCTTGGTTTTGTCTTAGTCGTAATGCTCCTTTAGATGTCGCCAGCCAAAAATCACCTCCATCTTCCATCAGCGCATTCACATTCCATTGGCTTGCATCCGCCCAGTTGGTGTGAGATAAAACTTGCTCAAAACCCTTCTCCTCTTCTGTAAACTGATACAGGCTATTGTCATTTGCCATCACGTATATCCCTTTCGCCCCCCTTTGCAAGAAACTCAAATTCGTTGCGGACTCACTCAGACCAATTTTTTCATGATCATATACCTCTATATCCTTGATGTCTCCTTCTGCACAAACCGAGATTCGGCAAAGCCCCTGAACTTTTTTATTCACCCATATTTCCCCCGTCCCTGAAAGCGCCATCTGCATAGATTTGATTTCGGGAAAGGGCAAATCCACTTTGCGAAATTCCATTTCGTTGGGATAAAAGCGGAAAAGGCCTTTATGCTGAATAGCTACCCAAATTTGCCCAGTGGGGTCAACCAAAAGGTGCTGTATTCGGTTTCCAGGAATAGAGCGTTGATCTTCCAAGTTGTACTTAAAGGTCTCTACCCCATAACCATCGAAGCGATTTAAGCCATTATTGGTGCCAATCCAGATGTAGCCCAGAGAGTCTTGTACTACGCAGTTTACATCACTATGAGATAGGTTATCATTGACGGTAATGGATTGAAACCGATAGGAAGGAAGCGGAAGAGTGCTATTTCCAGAGCCAGTGAATGGCAAAAAAAGGCAGAGGAGTACTATGTGACACCATGCTTTACGGTTGGCTAAGCTTGCTGACATTCTAAGATCGCTATTTGTTTTCTTTATTTTATTAAGGTATTAAAATTCTAGCTATTATCTGTTTTTTCGGGCAGTTGAACGAATTTTATTCGCCTATAAGTATACAATTAGCATATTGTCGCCATACATTTCAGGAATGATTCAAAGAGATTATATACTTCGTTGGACCAAAGAATTGGCAATGGTGCTGGCCAGGTTGATGGGAAAAGACCCTAAACAGCAGTTCGAGATCATCAGTGAGGCCTACCACGGCACCCTGCATTTTAAGCCAGACGAGCTAGATGACCTACCTCCCGATCGTTGGCTCCCCTTCCTTACCCTTGAGCGACAATTGCACGAAGGGCAATTGGATTTTTTGGCACACTTAATTGCCAGAGAAGCGGATTATTATTTTTCGCAACAGCTAAGTGATAAAAGCCGTTTAAAAGCTCAACAGGCCATCCATATTTTCGATTACCTGGATCAACAACAAGCTACCCTCTCTATGGAGCGGCAGGCAGCTGTTACGAGGATGGGCCACATCTTACAAACCTTAGAACAACAGAAATAAAACTTGATATTACCTAGGCGAAGCAGGAAGGCTTATTATTTCCGTATTGCTTAGCATAATAAAAATACAATCAGTAAATTGTTGCGCCTTGCATAAATGTTTATAGATTCTCTAACGATTTTTGTGTTTTTGAGTCAATCTTTTAGCAAAAAACCTACTTCCTTTGGGCAAGCGTCTTCCTGCTAAAACACAGACCACAAAAACTGTAGGAGAAGGAGTTTCAAAAAAGAACCAAATACAATAAATGACCTACGATAATTTCACTACGAAAGCACAAGAGGCCATTCTGAAAGCACAGCAGATCGCAGCTGGACTGGATCAGCAGCAAGTGGACACGACCCACCTGATGAAGGGCATCATTCAAATAGATGAAAATGTAGCCAACTTCCTGCTCCAAAAGGTAGGGGTGAACATGAGCGCCTTGCGCTTGAAGCTGGAAGAAGCCGTAAAAGGGTACCCCAAAGTAAAAGGAACCGAAAAGCAATTCTTGACGAATGACGCCAATCGTGCCTTGAGCCGAGCGAAGAAGACACTAAGTAAGTTTGGCGATGAATATATCTCAATCGAACTGATCATTCTAGGTATTCTTCAGGGTACAGATCAAGCTGCCCGAATGCTAAAAGATCAGGGAGCGACAGAAAAAGGGATAGTTGATGCGATTGAAGAGCTGAGAAAGGGGCGAAAAGTCACGGATCAAAGTGCAGAGGAAAGCTATAATGCCTTGCGCAAATTTGGTATCAACCTCAATGAAAAAGCCGAGTCTGGTCAACTTGACCCCATCATCGGTAGAGATGAGGAGATTCGACGAGTGCTACATATCCTTTCTCGTAGAAAGAAGAACAACCCACTCTTGATCGGAGAACCTGGCGTTGGTAAGACTGCCATCGTCGAAGGCATCGCCTGGCGAATTGTGAAGGGAGATGTACCAGAGCAATTGAAGTCGAAAAAGATTTACACCCTAGACATAGCGGGTCTAGTGGCTGGTGCCAAGTACAAAGGTGAGTTTGAAGAACGACTAAAAGGCTTGATCAAGGAAGTAACCGAATCAGGAGGTGAGATTATTCTCTTTATTGATGAAATCCATACCTTGATTGGTGCGGGGGGTGGCCAGGGAGCCATCGATGCCGCCAATATCCTGAAGCCAGCCTTAGCTCGAGGAGAGCTGCGAACCATCGGTGCCACCACACTAGACGAATACCAAAAGTATTTTGAAAAGGATAAGGCCTTAGTAAGGCGTTTTCAGACCGTTACTATTGGCGAGCCGAGTGTGGAAGATACTATTTCGATCCTGCGGGGATTGCAGGAGCGCTATGAGGTGTATCACAAGATCGAGATCCTCGATGAGGCACTAATCTCAGCCGCAGAACTGGCTCATCGATACATTGCCGATCGCTTCCTTCCCGATAAAGCCATTGATTTGATTGATGAAGCAGCTGCCAAGCTGCGATTGGAATTGGATTCGGTTCCAGAGGAAGTGGATGAATGGGATCGAAAGGTCCGCCAGTTGGAGATTGAAAAAGAAGCGATCAAGCGCGAGAAAGATTCGAAGAAACTGAAAACCATCCAGGAACAGATCGCCAACGCCAAAGAAAAACGCGATTCTGTCCGCGCTAGCTGGAAGAATGAAAAGGAGATCGTCGATACGCTGACTAATGTGAAAAAGCGGATCGAGGAGCTGGAAATGGAAGCAGAAATCGCCGAGCGAAATAGTGATTTCGAAACGGTAGCCAAGATTCGCTACGGCGAACTCCAAAAGCAGCAGGCCATGCTCAAAGCTGCGGAGGACAAGCTGGATAAATTGCCAGATGAAAACCGATTCACCAATGAAGAGGTATCAGCTAATGATATTGGAGAAGTAGTTTCGCGTTGGACCGGAATTCCTGTGGCTAAAATGATGCAGAGCGAAAAGGATAAGCTCTTGCGCCTTGAAGATGAAATCCATAAACGCCTGATCGGTCAAGACGAAGCAGTGCGTGCGGTATCGGATGCCGTTCGACGAAGTAGAGCCGGCTTGCAAGATGCTGGTCGTCCTATCGGATCATTCATATTCCTTGGACCTACCGGTGTGGGTAAAACGGAATTGGCCAAGGCCCTAGCAGAAGTCCTTTTTGATGACGAAAAAGCCATCACTCGTATTGACATGAGTGAATACCAGGAGCGACACAATGTAAGCCGATTGGTGGGTGCGCCTCCAGGTTACGTGGGTTATGATGAAGGTGGGCAATTGACGGAAGCAGTGCGTCGTAAGCCCTACTCTATTATTCTGTTGGATGAAATCGAAAAAGCTCACCCGGACACCTTCAATATTCTTCTACAGGTATTGGATGATGGCCGTTTGACAGACAACCGAGGACGGGTGGCTAACTTTAAGAATACGCTCATTATTATGACCTCTAATATGGGTGCGGAAACGATCCTTGAGAACTTTGAGGACCTGGATGCCCTAGGAGACGATCATAGAACGGAGATCATCAATACTACCAAGGAAGAAGTCTTTGATCAACTAAAGGATAACCTTAGACCGGAATTCCTTAACCGGATCGATGAGCAGATCATGTTCCTCCCCTTATCTCGCAAAGAGATTCATGCGATCTTAAAGCTGCTGATGCGCAAGGTGGATAAGATGTTGGCCAAGCAAGGGATTATTGTAAAGATCAGCGATAAAGCATTGGACTTACTGGCAGATCGTGGCTATGATCCACAATTCGGGGCACGTCCTATGAAGCGGGTGCTACAACGGGATGTCATCAACGAATTGTCCAAAGAAGTACTTTCTGGTAAATTCAGTGGTGGGGATACCATCTACATTGATACCGACAAACAAGGACTCACCTTTAGCAAGGAACCTTTTGACGGGGCAGTAGTAGAGGAAAAAGCACCAAGTGAGGAAGAAAAAGCGGAAGAAGCAGCTGCGGCGAAAGCTAAAGAAGAAGCGGAAGAAGCTAAGCGGAAAGAGCATCGCAAGAAGCAGTTGGAAGAATTACAAAAAGCTACACAAGATGTAATGGATGCGGCCGCGGAAGTGAAGAAGAACCAGAAGAAGGGAAAAGAACCGAAAGAAAAGTAAGTGATCTAAATCGGAAGCGGGTATTTGGCAAAGGTGCCGAACCCGCTTTCGATTTTGTTATAGGTAGACCCCACTAAGCAGATGTTACTGCACTAGGTTGGGAGTTTTCGACAAATTTCTTGCCATCCCACAATCCATGCCACTCAATATCCTTACCCATGGCTTGGTAATGTAGAAAAGTTCTTTCTGCAGCCTCTTTCTCTTTCCGGTGAATCGTGATATTATTCGGAGATGATTTGATGGTAAAATAGTATTTGCCCTTGCCGTAGTCAAAGTTCTTCTTTGATCTCATATATCAGTATTTAATGTAACAATATAATTCCAATCTGAATGGCAGTGTTCGTCGCTTTGGGTAGGTTTTATAGGTAGGTCTTGTACACGCCGGGACAAAAAATCCCTGGTCATTTCAGGGGAAATGTTAGAACTGGCGTTGTCAAAATTCAACAGACTTATACACTTAACACACTGCATCTATTAGAAAGAACGACATTATTTTCAGAAAAGTTGTGTTGAATAAAATTTTTTTTCGTTGATTCTCAAGTATTTCCACCCTGTCCCTCCACATGCCTAGCAATAAAGTGGTCAATTTCGCGTTGCGTTCGAAGTCGGAATACAGTCTGTTTGGAGGATAGCTTTTCAAGTTTTTTCAAAATGCCCGGACGTCTAGTTTGGTTGTAATAGAAAACATAGTGAAGAAAGGGAAAGCTAAATCGCTCCTCACATCCCGGAGCCATATCTGGCCGGGTTCGCCCTCGGGTCTGCCACCATCGCTTCAATACATGGTAAACGCATAACCAGCGTGGTCGATCCAAAAACAACACAGTATCAGCCCGTTGCAAACGAATATCCATCGTTCCGCCATAGTTTCCATCCAAAATCCATTCTTTCTGATCCGCTAACTGAGTCACGATCTGCCCCCACTCCTCCTTATCCCGGTCTTCCCAATTCGGTTTCCAGTAGGCCTGATCTAAATGAACAAGAGGGAGCCCAAGCATTTCCTCCAATTTCCTAGCCAGCGTAGATTTCCCCGCTCCTCCACAACCGATGATCATAATCCTTTTCATAGTACGGATGAAGGTAGCAAAAGAGCTAGGGAAAAAATTAGCTCGCAAGCAGAAAAACCTACTTCAGGGGATACTTCGTCACGGCCGAAACTAGGTCGCCACCCAAATATAAACTGTTGTGTACCTCTTCAATCGCCCCCGCCTTAGCGAAAAAGGCCGGTGATGGCAGCTCTATCCGCTGAAACAAGGGCTCCAAAGCCATAAGTGTGGCCGGCCGTAAGGGACTGATTTGTTGAAGATAATGAAAGAGTAGTTCCATGAAAAATTCGCCTGTTTACTTTGCCCTTAACATGTTAAGCCTTTATTCTACAACCCCAAAGGGAAAGGAGGCCCTCAGCTTATAGCGGGCCTCCTTTCTACAACTACATTCACGGTTCAGTTCTTCACTATTAATCTACTTTTTCTCTCTGTTGAAGTATCTCCGAAACGCGCTAGCCCGCAGAATTGCTCGGCAAGCCTAGAATCGGATTTTTTACTAGTTTCTACCGGCCATCACACCTCCATCCACATCGAGGATCGTCCCTGTAACCCAGGTAGAATCATCTGAAAGCAGAAAGAGGATAGATTTGGCGACATCACTTGCGGTCCCATTGCGACCTATGGGATGAAAATTATTGAACCCGACCAAAGCTTCCTTAGCCGCCGCCTCACCACCGAATACGCCATGATAAACTGGTGTATCTACGACAGCCGGGGACACGGCATTCACTCTGATGTTATGATCTGCCAATTCCATAGCTAAATGCTGGGTCAAAGAGTGTAAACCTGCTTTCTGCATGGAGTAGGCAGAGGAAGGCGTAGCTTTCACCGCTTGTTTAGCCCACATGGAACCTACATTTACGATAGAACCGCCACCACTCCGTTGCATAACTTTGGCAGCTGCCTGGCTGATAAAGAAAAAACCTCGATTCAAATCCAGGTAGGCATCATAATCGGCAGTTGTATGATCGAGGAATGGTTTGGGGCCAAAAATTCCTGAGGCATTTACCAGGTAATCTAAGCTTGACAATTCTTCGATTTGAGTAGTCAAGGTGGCTACTTCCTCCCGATTGGTGATGTCTACTTTGTGTTTAATCAGATTCGGACGGTCACTAATCTTCTGAGGATTACGACCTACAATATGGACGGTGGCACCTTGATGGAGTAAAGCCTCAGCCGTAGCTTTTCCGATTCCACTAGTTCCGCCGATAATTAGAGCTGTAGTTGAATTGAAGTTTGCCATTTCTTTAAATTTTGAACAGACAAGTCTGTCTTTATTTGATAAAATATTATTTAAGCACAGGATAGAGCAAGGATTCAAACCCTATTTTCGATTCTTCCATATAGAGTATCTCTTTCCTATCTCAAGGCTCTTCGAACCATCTTTCCAATAGGTTTTTGATATTCATTGGATTGTTTTAAACACTGAACAGACAAGTCTGTCTATAAGTTTAAAATTTTTTTAGATTGTTTTCAATTTGTCTTTCAAAAGATTGATTGAAGTCTCAATAGGCCAGGCTGCTCCTTGAATGTGACTTTCCGTTAGCGCTCCCTCATAGAGTAAATAGAGCTGATTGCCGAGCTGCTGCTGCTGACCCTCATCCAACTCGGGCTTATTCGATTTAACTAGCTCCAGTACAAATTGGCGAAAGGCCTGTTTATTGCTCTTAATTTTTGTCCTCACCTTCACATTTTCGCGTGGCACCTCTGCTATCGAACGTATGCACCAACAGCCATTAAAATCCTCCTGCTCAAAGAACGGGATTAGAAACTCCAAAACGGCAATTAGCTGCTCATCACCTGCTGGTTTACTAGCACAGAAAGCCTTAATGCTTTTGAGTAGCTCCTGATCTTTCTCATCCAAATAGGCCAAGAGCAACTCTTCCTTTGACCTGAAGTGGCTGTACAAAGTAGCTTTAGCAATACCCGACTCCTCAATGATTTCATTGATTCCAGTCAGATTGTATCCCTTTTCATAGAATAAATCTGAAGCCGTTCGGATAATGGTATGACGAGTTTTGCTTTTCACATCATTAAAAACAGACAAGTCTGTACAAAGTTTAAGGGATCCGAAAACTAGCTAAAATGACCTAAAGCATAAAACTCTTGCAGGATTTTCCCAAACGCCAAGGGCTGATGCAACCATGGGATATGCCCTGATCCATCGATAAAAAGGCATGTGGTGCTGGGATAGCGTTCTGACACAGCTCGCTTGCTTTCCCCGTAGATATCCTGACTTCCGTACGTAAGGCAAACCTTAAAGGGCGGGGCACTCATCTTTTCTAGTGGCTTGTACCGCACAATACTCGCTCTGGTCTTATTAATTGGTGTCGCTTTAATGGATTTTAATTGTTCTTCGTTTACGTTAATGTTCGGGTATTCTTTGTGGTAATTACTCATTACTAAAAAGAATAGCTTTTGGTAGGCTCGGTCCGAACCGAACATACCCAAAAGTGAGTACCATCCCATTTTCATCCATTCCCAGTTAGAAGCCATTTTCTTATTGAAGTGCATGACTTCTCTTTCGGTACGCTTCCAAAGCTCATTGGTACCAGAGCTAGGGCTACAGAGAAAAAGACTCTTAATGCGAGAGGGCCGTTCAGCGGAATAGATCTGTGCATAAAGTCCTCCCCAGGAATGCCCAAAAAGGTGAAAGTCCTCTAATTGAAAATGCGCGGCGATAGCATCAATATCCGAAATATAATCCTCTATCGTATAAGAAGAATCAGGATTACTAGAAAGCCCTGTCCCTCTTTGCTCAAAGTTAATTACCTGGAATTTCCTATGCAATTCCGCTGCAAGTTCGAACATGGGATCAGGAACTCCTGGGCCACCGTGGAGCAACACTACAGTCTCTGCATGTTCCCGAGGGTAGACAGTAGTGTGCAAGGAAACTTTTCCATTTTGAACGAGGAAACGATCATAATCATACATAACTCAATGCGTCAATTTGAAGTAAATGGTTCGGCGATGAAGGAAGTGTTCTTACAGAAATTGTACATCCAACGCATCCAATCTACGTTGATCCGAAAAACCCGATTTATTGGTCAATAGATAACTGGCGAGTCCTGCCTCTGGGTAAACTCGTAGTTCTAAATAAAACCCTCCACCTCCGCCGGCATGATGCAAATACCTTCGTCCCTTTAAGGCACCCTTAAACCAACCAAGTGCAAGACCGGAAGGCTTCCCTGAAGCTAGAGATTGCTCGGTAAACATGAGTTTGCAAGAGGCCTCAGAAAGCACTCCGTTCCCTTGCAAGAGTCCTTGCAAATGAAGATTCAGGCCCAGTGGGCTAGCTAACAAGCCCCCATAGGATGGTCCATTCAGGTAGCTTTTTCGAAACTGAATCAGCTTGTTTCTGTTGGGCTCCGTGAACTTAGACCGATCCAAAAGCAGGCCGAGTATCCAGCCATTGATCCCAGCTTCATGGTACCCGCTTACGGCCAGTTCATTATTCCATTTAAAGTCAATATGAGGGTTATCCGCCAGGACATGCTCAAGAATATATTGCTTGAAGGAATGGCCACTTAGTTTTTCAACGATCTCTCCCAGCAGCAGATAATTGAGATTGGAATAGACTGCCTTTTGTCCAGGTGCGTACTTGCGTTTAGCTTTTGTGCTTAAAATCTCAAAACTGAACCGCTGATAATCAAAGTCTTCCTCTTCTTCGACCAAATGCACCCAGGAAATGGGGATAGGATTGTTCAAACCAGACTGATGCGACAAAAGATGACGGATTGAAACTCCATCTAAGAAGTTGTACTGTGGTAATAGGTCAAAAGCACTGCTCTCCAGGCTAAGTTTTCCTTGCTCATGTAATTGTAAAATAGCAATCGCTGTGAAGGTTTTGGAAATACTGAATAGCGGAAATTGTGATCTTTCATCAATCGAACGACCTCCATTGATGGCAGAAGTACCTTTGGCCTGCTCCTGAATAATACCCTCTTTATCGAGCAAGCAATAGTAGGCGGCAGGTGCTTTGAGCCATTTATGAGTCGATAATTCAAACGATTTAGTTGGTGATAGGTTGGATGCTAACATGATCAGGGTTTTGAGATTGATCTATGACACAAAACTAGTCCAACCTAAGCTAGTATGCATTAACAAATGATAACAAGTGCACTAGTTACCCTTCCGGCTTCTCAAGCGACTCAATGAAATGTTGGTGATGCCAAGGTAACTCGCTATGTAGGAATGAGGAATGAGATTTTCAAGCATGGGGTAATCCTCGCGAAATTGCTCCAATCGATCACTTGCTGTCAGGGCGGCCAAGCCAATTTCCTTGTCGCCCTTCTTTAGGAGTTCATTCTGCAAAACGGTATGTGCAAAATTTAGAATTTCGGAGTTTCCCAATCGCAGCTCGTTAAACACCACAGTGTTGATTGAGGCCACGGTAAGGGGAGTCAATGCCTGTAAATTCAAGATGGAATGTCCTGTCCTAACCCGGGAAATATTTGGGGCCACGACCGTATTAGATGTGTAAAAAGATAAGGTTGTTTCTTCCCCAAGCGGATTCAGCAAGAAACTTCTACAAACACCGGACAGTATGAAGTATTCCTTGTAATTGGGGGCTCCGCTACGAAAAATCAGGTCATTTTTTTGAAATTCCTGGACTTCCAGTTGTTCTTCTATCTTGCTTTGTGAAGTCCTGGAAATCGGGTATACGTCCTGGATGATGGCTGAAAGTAGATGCTTCATGATGAATGAGGCTAACCTATTTGCTGATTAGCAAGATAAACACAAAATCTATAGCAGACCTGATTGTCGATCAATATCTCAGTCTGGCCTTGAATTAGATCGACTTCTCCCACGAAAACTAACCGATTAGTAGAAAAACTAATTAAATAGTTGACAAACTAATTAATTAGTAATATACTTGTATCAAAATACCAACATCATGCAAAAATTAGCTAAACGTGAGGAGCAGATCATGCAGATACTCTGGGAGCATGGTCCGGCCTTTGGGAAGGAGATTATCGAGCACTTCCCAGCCCCCAAACCGCATTACAATACGGTTTCTACTATTATCCGTATTCTCGAGAAGAAGCAATTTGTAGACCATAAGTCGTTTGGAAACTCCCATCAGTTTTATGCGCTCATCTCTAAAGATACTTACCAAAAGGAAGCTTTAGGGGACGTGTTAGACAAATATTTCGACAACTCCTACCGAAAGATGGTCACCTACTTCGCCAAGGAAGAAAAGATCAGTACTGATGACCTAGAGGAAATCATCAATATGATCAAAAACAAAAAAGCATGATCCCCTATCTCTTACATACTGCGATACTCACCACCTTATTATATGTGGCCTATCGGTTGCTCTTAAAAAAGGAAACCTTCTTTAAGCTCAACCGGATGGTACTAGTTGGTTCGATCCTATTTGCCTTTTTGCTACCCTTAATTCCGATTCCAGCCAACTGGTCCTGGCAAACAGCTCCCCCTAAAGCTGAAAAACCCATTGCTCTTGTTGATCGAACTCCCGTTCAATCCGAAGAGATGGACGTAGCCGTTACGGAGACACAAATCAATGAAACTAAGGAGGCTCTTCCCTCCACCCCTACTCCACCCACGACTGTTAAAAAGAAAAGTAGTTTATCCATTTGGTCTATTCTGTTCTTCACCTATTTGGTTGGCGTCATCATTATGGGAATTAACCTGTTGATTCAGGTGGTATCCATTCTTTATCAAATCCTACGTAGCTCTCATATTCAAGATGGGAAGATTCGGATCGTCGAATTGGATAATGATAAAGCACCCTTCTCTTTCGCCAACTGTATTTTCATCAATCCGACCTTATACGATTGGGATACTTACAGCCAGATATTAGAACATGAACGGACCCACGTGGAACAAGGACATAGCTTTGATATTCTACTGGCCGAAATTCTGGTCGTCATACAATGGTTTAATCCCTTTGCTTGGATGCTTCGCAAAACAGTAGAAGATAATCTGGAATTTCTGACGGACGAACAAATGCTAGCAAAAGGTGTGGATCGGGAATCCTATCAAATGAATTTGTTGAAGGTCGCTGTCCCTTATCACCCACTTGGGCCTTCCAACAACTATAATCAATCCACCCTTAAAAAGCGTATTAGCATGATGAACATTAAGAAATCATCGCTCAGCTCAAGTTGGAAGTACCTCTCTGTACTAGCATTATTTGGGCTATCGACTGTTTTTTTCAACCCAACCCTAGCTACTGCAAAAGCTTCAGAAAGACTAGATGAGACTGCTGAACAAGAGACTCGCATTTTTCCTGGCAAAGGAATTTGGTCAGCCACTACGGAAGGAAATGAAATTTGTATTAAATACGATCTCTCGGACCACCGTCGAAACAATTGGTGGGTCACTACAAAATGTTACCCCTCCGCTGATTTCCCTAATTTACCCATTGATCAAGAAGGTAGCTTTGCTTTAGAAAGAGCTGCTGGTACCATCAACTTTAAGGGTAAATTTGAGGATGGTGAAGGTTTAGGTCGATTCACCTTCGCACCTAATGAATCTTTCCGATCCTTAATCAAGCAAGAAGGGTATCGTAAGGTCTCTGACGAGGTATTGTTCGGTTTTACTTTGGCCAACGTTGATCAGGAATACTGGGCCTATCTGAAACAAGAAGGCTTAACACCGAAGGATGAAGACGATTTGGAGGACATCGGACATCATCTCCCCATTCTGACCACACTCAGAGAAAACATAGCAGGTTATAAGCAGTTAGGCTTTACTGACTTGGACCTAGAGCAGCTAGTTGACCTTAGCATTCACGATGTTAATCCAGATTTCATTCGCTCGATTCAGGCCTTGGGCTTCGATAACCTTAGTTTGGAAGAGTTTGAAGACGCCAAGATCCATAACATTACTGCTGAATTCGCAGCGGATATGAAATCCCTGGGTTTCACAAACCTCTCCTTCGATGAATTGCTAGAGCTAAAGATCCACAATGTCGATAAAGACTTTGTAGAGCAATTAAAGAAAGCAGGGTATACCAATCTCAGTGCGGAAGAGGTGACGGATGCCAAAATCCATAATGTCTCCACGGAGTTTGCTACGGATATGAAGGAGATTGGGTTTGAAGAGCTTACGCTAGAGGAGCTGGAAGGATTAAAAATCCATGGTGTCAGTACAGAATATGTCGATCAACTGAAAAAAGCCGGTTACAGTAACCTCAGCGCAGAAGAGATCACAGATGCAAAGATCCACAATCTCTCGCCGGATTTTGCAGCGAAAATGAAGAAACTGGGCTTTGATAATCTCACGCTGGAGGAATTGATGGATATGAAAATCCATGGGATCAACGCCGCCTTCGTAGCGGAATTGCAAAAGGCAGGCTACACCAATCTCAGTGCGGAAGAAATTACCAGTGCGAAGATCCACAATATCTCGCCCGAATTTGCTCAGGAGATGAAGAAATTAGGGTTTGACAATTTGCCGATGGAGGACCTGATGGATTTGAAGATACATGGTGTCAGTGCCAGATTTGTGGCGATGCTACAGGAAGCGGGCTATACCAATCTCAGTGCAGAGGAAGTGTTAGATGCCAAGATTCATAATGTCAATCCAACATTCGCAGCTGAGATGAAAGCTTTAGGTTTCACCAAACTCACCTTAGAAGAACTGGGAGAGCTAAAAATTCATGGCGTGACGACGGCCTATGTGCAGCAGTTAAAAGAGGCTGGATTTAGCAAACTTAGTGCGGAAGAAGTCTTGGATGCCAAAATCCATAACGTCAGTACTAGCTTTATCAAGGACATGAGAGACATGGGCTTCAAGGACGAATCCCTAGAGGATCTCATGGATGCGTCCATACATCATGTCAGCAGCTCCTATGTTAAATCACTCAAGGACGAAGGCCTCGATCTCAATCTTGAAGAAGTAGTAGAATTTAAAATCCATGGCATCTCTGCTGAATTCATTCGCCAGATCAAAGGCATGGGTATGAACAACCTCACAGCAGAGGATTACCTAGAGCTCAAAATCATGGGCATTGACAAGAAACTCAATAAGAGTAAAAAGAAATAGCGCTCATCGTTTAAGCATTTTTTTATCACCCGACCAATCCCGCGCCTTTAAGTAGGTGCGGGATTTTTTGCATAAAGAGCATACTTTTATGATTCTCTGACAATTTTTGTGTT
>JAHQWA010000221.1 GCA_019634045.1 Saprospiraceae bacterium | reverse complement strand
CCTCGCAATCATCTGCTAAGAATGAGGGACTACAATCGGGAGCATTCAATAGCAAGAAGGAAATTCCGAAATCACCCGGGGGATCTGCCCCTTTGCTAGTGGCGACAACTATATATTCTCCATCTATCGGTAGATTCTCAAAAAATAGCTCTCCGAGTTGTCCTGCCGTACCGATTAAGCTATCCAAAAGTTGCCCATCAGGTTGGTATAAATAGAGTAGAGGAGGAGCCGTTCCCAATCGCAACTGTACCAACAGATCATCTCCAGCTGTGGCGTTCAACCGATAAGCCTCCATCCCGCCCCAATTACTCAAGGTTCCTGCCAGGTCCGCGCCACAGGAAACGGGAATGCTACAGGACTGAGCAACCAACTGGACCGATAGGCCGAAGACCCCGCCCTCGCCACCATTGGCCTCAGTCACTAGAATCATATAATTACCGGATAGAGGAAGATCTTCATAGGAAAGAGAAAGCATCTCCCCTGCATTGCCTTGTCGCTCTAGCAGCAAATTGCCTAAGGGGTCAAATAGCTGGAGTTTTGGGCTGGCGGTTGGATCTACTAATTGAATTTGAACTCTGAGTGTATCATTTTGACTGCCTTGAACCGAATAGGCCTCAATTCCTGCGAGTGGGAAGAAAGATGTGACGTCGCCATCACAGTCAATAATTGTGGCGCATCCGGGTTGATTATCATTTTGGAAAGAAATGCCATAGAAACCTGTCGTGTTATTATCGGCAGCAGAGGCTACTACCATATAAACCCCGAGTTGATCGATCGGCCACTGAAGTACTGCTGGGCCGGGATCATTATGGATAAGGCTGGTCAGCAAACTACCATCTGGCCCATAAAAGTTAATCTGTTCACCGGGTCCTTCCGCTTGGAAGCGCATTTGGATACGAAAAAGATCTCCCTGTCTTAGGTTGATGAAGAAAGTATCCTGCTGACCTAGGTTAGCCATGAAGAGGTCTCCAAGATCCTCCCCACAACTGACAATTCTAGGAGGCAATAGGACTATACTCTCCTGGGACAAAAAGGACTGCTTTTTGCTCGGGAAGAGATTCGTTTTTGATTGAAATTGGGCTAATGCAATAAGTATAACTGCACTCATTACCCATATTGTGCCAAGCTGCTTAACCATTAAGCTATGGGTTTCAGGTTACTGTGGAATCTAGGAATCAATTCTCTAGACATATTCTTTTAATGGGTATCAGGATAATGCTGTCTTGATACTTAAATTGACCTTTTGCTACTATTTTTCAAAAGCTATCCTAAGTTGGTTATTGTGCTTACTTATCTAAAATCTTGTTGAAATAGTACTGTATGAACAGCACGTACCATTAGTCAGTGAGGTAGTTTGCACTCGTTACATGCCTGAAGGGAACTCAGAGCCTTAGGGGGGAGCAAATGTCTAAAAATCTACAGAATAACTATTGTTTTCTTGGATGATGCCAATTCCCAAGGGCGTAAAAGTCACTATACATTACGGAAAAGGCTTCGTTAATATCTCTTTTACGGTAATTCTGAAAGAAGGTGTCAAAATGGACGCAAAAGCTGTTTAGGAATTCCAATGACTAATGCTGCTATTAATAATGATCGTCTATTGCTGGTTAGCAAAGGTAGGACTTTGTTTTTTTTTAAACAAAACATCTATGCCTATAAACTGCGCTTCCGCGACATTGCCAACTGCCAAACCCCTGCTCAAGCAGTTCGAACAATTTCAAGACAATCGGCAATCATTTCTAAGGCCCCTTTTATCTCTTGCAAATGAGTCCTGAAGTTTAGCACAGCACACCTAATCCACAATTCACCTTCAATAAGCGTAGAAGACATAAAATACCTCCCATCTTCATGGATGGCTTCAATCAAGGCTTTATTAAAAGCAGTGGGGTTAGCAGCTGGATAACGAAACAAAGTAACCGAAAGGGCAGGGGGAGGCCCTACTTCAAACCCTAACGTTTGTATCTCTTCGTGAAAGTACCGGCATAGAAAGACCTTTTCCTCCAAACATGCCCGGAAAGCCTGCAGGCCATGTAGGTGCAAAGGAAGCCACATTCGCAAGCCTCGAAAATGTTTGGTGAGCTCTGGACCACAATCTGCCGGGTTGATTTCATCGAACCCGTAAGCATCTATCATATAGCTAGCTTCTTGTGTATGGGTGTTGACTAAGGCTTGTCCGTCCTTAATTAAAACAACTCCAGTGCCGAAGGGTAGGAAGAGCCCTTTGTGAGGATCCATGACCACTGAGTCGGCCTGATCAATGCCTTTGAGTCTTTCTTTCATGCGCTCTACCAGTAGGAAAAATCCCCCATAGGCCGCATCAATATGATACCAGGTATTGTACTGCTGGCTAATCATAGCCATCTCCTCTAGAGGGTCAACGGCCCCTGTATCTGTAGTTCCCGCTGTGGCAATGATCAGGAAGGGGGATAAGCCTGCTGAAGTATCTTGCTCCAGTTGCTTCCTGAGTAAATCAGGATCCATTTCAAAGCGTTGATTGACTGGTATGAGCCTGCATATACATTCCCCTAAGCCCACAATTTGGATGGCCTTATTCAAGCAATGGTGCATCTGAGGCGTGAAGTAAATGACCGATTTACGAACGTTGGTTGACCGAATCTGATGAACTTCCCTGGCTGTCGTCAAGGCAATTATACTAGCGATTGAACCTCCTGAGCTAAGATTACCGTGAGCCGTGGCTGGAAAACCTACTAATTCGCACAGCCACCGGATGAGTTGATTCTCCAATAAAACACCACCAGGGCTAGCATAGTACATACCTGCATACCGATTGCTGACAGCAGCTAGCAGGTCACCCAGCGCACTCGCCCACAGTGCCCCGCCGGGAATGTACCCCAAATGCTGCCCCGCCGTTGAATTGATGCCTACATGGTCAATTTCAGTCTTCATAATATCCAAGACGTCTGACATCAGCCCACCTTCTTCATTAATCACTAGCTTGGATAGCTGCGGCAATTCCGCTTTTTGATACGCTTTTTTTTGTCCTAACTCCTTTAGAAAGCCCTCTACGTAGTCCTGCGTCTGTTGCCAAAGGATTGCCCTAGAAGTGGGTGCTGGATCTAAGGTTCTAGCCAGAACCTCTAGGGATTTTATTTTTTCGATCATGCTACAAATAAAAGGAAAAAAATGGCCTGCTCGACCAGAAAACCTGGATTAATGCGCAGACTACTTCTTGTGTTTTAGGGGATAGCGAAGGGCTGATAGGACTTTGTAAGTCAAGGGCTTTTCCTATCTTTAGATTCGGCGATCCCACCGTATGCAGGCTTGGATCGTTATCCATTGGTCTTTTATGTAATAAATGCGATTTAGGCTAGCAAAATATAAGTTAATAGCGGTAGTAGTACTGATGACTTGTGTGATGGACAGAGCACCAGCGCAAGCCTCCCTAGTGACAGGCTTTGCTACTCCCATATTTGAACCCTTCGACTTTACAGATGGTGCCATCTATGATATAGAGGAGGATTGGAACGGTTTTATCTGGCTGGCTACCGATGATGGTTTATTCCAATTTGATGGTACAGTTTTAAGACAATATGCCCATTCGGGGCAGGATACAAGTCTACCACACAATCAAGTCTTTGATATCTATATTGATAAGGAAAAAGCTGAACTCTGGCTAGGGACGGGAATGGGCGTTTGTCGTCTCAATCCCACGACAGGAGCAGTCAAGATGTACCAAGCGTCTTACGATGATCCGAATAGTATAGCCGATAACATTGTCCGGAAGATCTTCAAAGATCAGGATGGACAGATATGGATAGGCTGCTACAATCATGGATTAAGTTTATATCGGGAAGAAACCGACGACTTCTTGAATTTCTCCTATCAGATTCCTGAAGTAGACTCCTTACAACCATATTATCCACGCTTAAATGAAAGTTGGCTAAATTCCTTCAAAGCTATTGCGCAAGATCACATGGATCCTTATGTCTTATGGCTAGGTACGCCTTTGGGCTTAGTGCGTTTTGACATGCAGCAGCAGTCTTTTCAGTGGTTGTTTCTAAATAGCACCTCTCCCAATCGCGATATTCTCATGAATTCGGTTATGGATATATTGCCGTTTGGAGAAAAACTCTTGGTAGGAACGGCCTCTGATTTAATCATCTACGAGCCGAAAACGGGTTCTGCGAGCAGAATGATTGCCCGGGCTGAAGATGGTACCAAGTTATCCTATGTTACTCATTTACAGACCGATGATTTTGGCCGCTTAATGGTGTCTTATCGCAATGGTCTGGCTAGGGTAGATATGAATACCTGGGAGTTCGTTGAGGTCTGGTTAGACAACAAAGACTTAAATAGGTATTATGGGATCCGCTTGGAGGACAGTGCTAAGCGGTTATGGGTGAACTCTTCTGGAGCAACGCGTTTGTATGATCCAGTGAAGCAAATAACAGATATCTTTTTGTTGGATAAAGAAGGACGTGGTAACCCGCGAGTCTTTAAGCAAATTGATCGGGAAACGCTTGTCATGCTTACAGCAGAAGCTAATCGCTGCCACTTTTTTGATCTCAATACCCTCCGATGGAAGAGTGTTGAAATGAATGAATTAGATAACTACAGTGACCCTATTATCTGGCGGGATATCGCACGAATTGATGAGCACACTTGTTTATTGCTAGCGGATAAACAAATCTTCCGCTTGGATCTCGAATCAGAAGAACTAGAGTTGTTTTCTTATCAAATACCTGATGGTAATCCCGGGCTGACCAAATGTTTGATAGATAAAAACAATCAACTTTGGGTAGCCAGTCGCCGAGTGGGATTATATCGTATCGATTTGGAAAGTGGAGAGGTGAAGCATTATATCGAGGAGTTGAACTCTACCTTTTCTTCCTCTCTGTATACCTGGATCACAGATCTTCATGAAGATAAGATGGGGAAGATTTGGATTCGCCTGGCTAGGAGCTTTGCTATCTATTTTCCGGAAGAAGAACGCTTTGAGGTATTTTCTCATTATCAGAATCCCAACAATACTTTTCGGTACATTCGGAATTTTGCAGAGTCCCCTGAGGGAGAAATCTGGTTGGCCAGTGAAGATAACGGCATCGGAAAGGTAAGCAAACAGGAGTTGGAACATGGAGTCATCCAAAAATATACAAGGTCAAGTGGCTTGATTAGCGACCTGATCCAACAAATGTCCTTCGACCCTGATGGCCGTCTTTGGCTTCTATCCAACTTGGGAATCAGCGCTTTTGATATGGCGACGGAAGAAGTGCAGAATTATGCATGGGATCGAGGTATTCCTTATGCTCAGCATTTGATTCCTTTGTCCAACAGTAAAGTTGCCCTTGCCTTACCGACGGGCCTGGGCATATTTGATGCCGGGAAAACTCAGCCTGCTCAAATCATTCCCCAACCTTATATCAGCCGCATCAACAATCGAGGCGAATTGGTGTATGAAGGCCGGAATGAGATAGATCTGAAAACACTGCGCTTTGAACATGCAGGCTCCGCTTATTGTAGTTTCGAATTCTCTGCCATTGGGTATTCTAATCCAAAACAATTTGCTTACAGAATGGTAGAGTTGGGTGAAGAGTGGATCGAAACCTCTGAGCAAAGAAGCGCCTCCTATTCCAATGTCTCACCCGGCACCTACCATTTTGAATTGAAGTGTCGATTGGTAGATGGGCAATGGAGTGAAGTGAGATCTTTGGAAATAGTGGTGTCTCCACATTGGTGGCAGACTTGGTGGTTCCAAATGGCGGTGGCAGCTGTCTTATCTTTACTTGCTTACAGTGTTTATCGAGGAAGGCTGGAAAATGTCCGGCAGAAAGAGCGCCTGAAGTCTGAGTTTCAGCGGAAATTGAACGATGTGGAAATGCAAGCCCTGCGTTCCCAAATGAATCCACACTTTCTGTTCAATTCCTTGAATTCCATCCAAATGTTCATCGTAAAGAACCAAGTCATGGAGGCAGTAGAGCATCTGGATAACTTTTCCCGCTTGGTTCGCTTGATCCTCCAAAATACTCGATCCCCCCTAGTTCCCTTAAAGGAAGAGGTAGAGGCATTAAAACTCTACATGGAAATGGAGAACTTGCGTTTCAAAACCAAATTTACTCACAGAGTTGAAGTAGCTCCAGAAATCAATATCCATCAACAAGAGATTCCTCCCATGTTGCTTCAGCCCTTTGTGGAAAATGCCATCTGGCACGGGATACAGCATAAAAATACAGATGGCGAAGTAGTGGTCCGTATTCGCCGCGACGATCAACATTTGATCTGCGAAATCGAAGATGATGGTATCGGACGAGTGGCCGCTAGAAAGATTCAGGAAAACACCAATCGGGTGCACCGATCCTTAGGTATGAAAATCACCAAGGATCGTATCCAAATGATGAATGAAACCCAAGGAATACCTGCTCGCATTGAGATCATAGATCTATATGGCGAAGGGGGGAAGGCAACTGGCACTAAGGTAGTTGTATACCTTCCGGTCACCCATAGCCCAGCGCTTAGTTAAAGTAACTTCTTTTCCTGCAATAGATGACTGGGGGGATAACCAAACTCCGCCTTAAAACTTCTGGAGAAGTAGGCTAAGTTGGGCATCCCGACTAATATAGCTACCTCAGAGATGTTTCCCGCTTTTCCTTCCAATAGTCGCTTGGCCTCCCTTAAGCGTGTTTTTCGCATGAAAAGGGAGGGCGTACAACCACTTTCTGCCTTAATCTTTCGATGCAGTTGACTTCGACTTAAATGCAAGGCTTTACTCAAAGAGGCTACCCCAAAGCCATCCTCTTCCATTTGTTTCAATATCGCTTTTTCCACTTGTACTAGGAAAGTAGAAGATTGACTTGGAGGCTGAGGAAGATCTTCTCCTGAATCATTAACTGGAGAGAGATTTGTAGCTATTCGCTGTTCAGCTACTCTTGTCCATAACCAAAGCAGGACTATTAAGAGCAAACCATAAATAGCACTCGGTTGTAGGTGAGGTAGGGAGCCAGATGTTGCCTTAGGAATCTTACGAGGGATTGAAGATGGAGATCGGTGTTCCTGCTTGAAATGGCGGTGTAGCAGCTGGTAAGCTTCTTGGAAGCAACCGACCTTCGCTGCCTCTGCCGCTTGTTGCTGAAGATCAAACTTAGCGGGTGGCAGGGGCTTTTGGGCTTGTAGTGAACAGCCTTGTAATAGCAAGAAAATCAATGGCAATAGGAAAAACTTGAAACTCATACGAATTACTTTTTATGGATCGTATAAGTTGAGCAAGTTGGTAGGTATCGATGCTTACAAGAAATCGTCGATGCAATTTTGAATGAAAGTACTCCCCTTTAAAGGAGTTCTTCTAAATACAGTGTTGCACCCGATGAAAATGTCCTATGCAAAGTGTATTTATTTTGAAACCAGGTACCGCCGGTCAAGAAGGGGAGACTTAGAATAAGAAAAGCCCAACGATCCTCGAACCGCTAGGCTTTCCTTTATTCAAGCTTTTCAACTGGGCTTTGTTTCTATGCCCTTTGTGCTAGTTGGGTCCTTTGTTCCACTTCTAAAATCAACTGATTGATCTCTTGCACAAGTCGTGCGACTCTTTTTTTGCAATGGGAAATCTCTCGACCCTGCTTGGCTTGGTAGGATTCGGTAGGGCTAGTTTCCATCTGCTGAAGCTGGCACCGAATCTGCTTTAAAGCTTGGATCTTGTCCTTAACGCTGGACAGTTCAGGATAGGCCGCTAAAACGTCAGCTTCATTTTCCAATGTACTATCCCCTGCACAGATACTACTCACCGTTGCTCGGTATTTTAACACAAGTGGGTCAGTTAAATGGATGGCCACAAAGAGTAAGATAGCACTCAATAAGGTTGCAGTCACGAAGACCACATACGTGATTTTTTTTGTTTTCATGATTTTTTGGGTATTTGGTTTATTGGGTGTAATGAGGAATGGTAGTCGGTAAAAACTTATCGCAATACATGCGAACCAATCCTTCATGGGGTTATAATTCAACGCAAGATACCATGCAATACCCTAATCTGACAGCTCATTTGATTAGATGTCCCATTTCACTTAGTGATTGACCGTCTCGTTGAGCGTTTTGGTTTCCAATGATCAGTTGCAATCCTGACTTAAGCAATTTTTTGTGAAATCGAAAAGGCAAATTCGTGAGGCGGAACCAAAGGTGTTGTCGGCCTGTTTTCTATTTCCACCTTACATGTTCCAATTTATGGCTAGCTTTTTGCTTAAGGTGTCATGATCCATTTATCCGTAAACACCTTAGAGGACAAGTGTAGTCATGGCTTACTGAAGCCACCTAATGGCTTCAGTGTCAACAGTCAAACGATCTCCATTGGATTTAAGGATTTCTATCGTAAAGACATAATCCTCATCGAGATCATCCGGCCTAGCAGAGCCTTGAATGACCATAGACCCGTTTAGTCGAATGGAGTTGTCTGCTGTGACTTCATCAAGTGGTGTGGTTCGAAAGCCATTATTGTCTCTAGATTCCACAGAGAATAGGTCGTTTAATGGAATATCAATCGGTCTGCCAGAGCTAAAGGGTTTATTGGTATACAGGTTAACCGCCTCAATGGTGAACTTATCACCTTTGTTCCCGTTGCCTACACAGCTGCAAGCCAAAGCGGAGTTTAGCAAGCCCAACTTCCAAGGCTGTTGCACATCATGGCAGGCTATAAATTCGATATCTAAGGCACTGACATTGAGGAAAAGGGCTTCTCCTGGTGCAATGGTGAGTTGGGTGGGGTTAACAGCGATGGATTTGTATTCCATGAAAGGGAACTCAACGATGGGGCAACCATTCTCGCCGCAACTATCAACGATACTGGAACCGCATCCCTCCCATAATAATATTGCCCAATAACAAAGACACAATAAACCTACTTTCTTCCAGAAGTGGAAATTTGTTTTCATAGCCGAATAGTTTTAGTCTCTTAGCTAGAATAACGAATGGCTAGGTGGATACGCTGTGCCAAAAAGCAAGCCACAGTCCTACTTGTTTATATGTAGATTGTTTCAGGAACTGCGGCTTGCAAAAAAAAGTAGGCAATTAGCAATGGAATAAAATCTTGCGCTGGCGCGCTTACGTTCATCCTTTTAGGTCAACCTGCGTTTACCCATAGGAGCCGGAATTTGATCCAAACGATCATAGTAAATCATAAACACGGCCAGCCTTTCTTCAATTGTAGAGGTATTATCTCACTTTCATCTCCCATTAACATTGAAGAATCTATCTAAAACTATATCCAAGCGAAAGTCCAAACCAACTCGGATAGAAACCTGCATTACTGATGGCTGGGGTCCAGTTAATTTTGAGTAAAAACCCATTTTTCAACGGTTTCAGTCGGTATCCCATGTTTAGGAAAGCCAGTGTTCCAAACCCTCGTCCCCGAATCGTTTCTCTCCCATTGCCAAAATCTCCGTCTACATTGGCATTCACATATAGAGGCGTTAGTCCGAAGCCAGCTTCAAAGGCACTGCGTCTTTCACCCACGATATAGGTAGCTTGCAATGGAAGGGTGATCAGACCTGCTGAAAAACGTTCTCCATCATCGGCAAACCCGTCCACCCCAGCCCCGCCGATACCCGCTCTAAATGCCCAGCCGGAGGTGCTACCTTTTTTGGCCATAATCTCAATATTGGCAGAGGATAAGATCCCATTGCCTAGAAATTCAATAAAAATGGAGGTCTGACGTTTTTCGGGGATGGAATACTGAGCGGACAGTACATGGGGTAAGCATAGTAGTAGAGGGATCAATAGTTTTAGGCTTTTCATAATAGATTGCTTTAAAGAGGAACTGCTCCTGGCGGTCCGACGATAGGAACAGCTCCTTAGGTTAAGAATTGGGGTAAAAGAATGTTGGTGTTTGTACTACAGGTGTTTAGTTTCCCATTCGGTAGGGGAATCGCCTAGAGATAGTTCGAGTAATAGATCGCACCACTTCATTATGCGGTCGGTTCCAGCTCGTTGGACAGGTTCGGTTAGTGGACCAAATTACCGTACCTGATTGACCATCTACGATGGCGCAGGAAACCAATACGTCGCTAGTGCGATTTTGACCGTACAGCGGCCACCAGCCATCGCTAAATACCCAGGCGATAGAATTGAGGACGGAAAGTCCAAAAGATTCCAAATCTGTGAGGTATCGTTCTTTTTCTACGTTGGTAATGACCACGGCATCAACACCTAATAGCTCTGCCAACTCTTCAGGAGGTCTTTGCCAAGATTCTCTGAGGCCAATCCCTGCTTCTTCCAATTTATCATTGGTTGTGGCAAAGTGCTGGAAGTCGATGTTGATGTTATTGGCGTTTCTACCGGAACGACGGATGAGTTGATTGTATAACTCAATTTGGAAAGCTTGGCTCTCCGCTTCTTCGATCATCTCGATTTGTTCATCGGATATGTCACGTGGAATCCTACCGCTGGTGTAAGTAGTAACCGGGATAATGGCTACGGTTTGGTGCTGATATGCGTAATTTTCATAGCTATAGGTTTTGAATCGATCTCTATTACAAGAGGCGAATAATAAGATGCTAAATAAGATGAAGATGCTGCGTTTCATTACTTTTGGATTTAAGGGTTATTTCTTTACATTCGTGAACTTATATGCAGGAGAGACGGGGGTTCGGAAAAAGTTTTTTCGTTTTAAGAAAATCTTAACATAAGCTTGGAAATTCTTCCACAGGAGGCGCAAGAACGGGAATGGTTGAAAACCAAACCTGCCCAATTATTGACTCATTACCAGTCAGTTGTGGAGGTAGTGTGCCAGCAGTTTATTGCCAGAGGGTTTTTTCAGGCTGGTGAAAGAGAAGAGCTGATTCAGGAGGTGAACCTTGTTTTGTTAGAGAGCAGACTGCAAAAAATACAACTACACTTCAAGGGGACGGTGAAGTTGCGAACCTACTTTTCCAAGGTTGTATATAATAGCTTCCAAGAGCTCGCACGCCGCCGATCTCGCCAACCCACCATGCTGTCCGAAGAGAGTCTCCAGCATACGCCGGATGCCGATTTAAATGCCTACCAAAAAATGGCCATCCAAGATGAGCTGTTTCGCCTAGAGGCCATTCTTAAGGGGCTGGGCAAACGCCAACACAAGGCTTTATTCAACCTCAAATTGCTGGTTCGTTTCTTATTGGAGCAGACGGATATCCAATTTTATACTAGCCCGAAAACGACATCCGTATTGGAACGGATCAAAAAGTCCTTTTTCCAACCATACGATCAAATGACAGATAAGGAAGTATTTGATCTTTCCGTGCAACTCTACAATCTTTTGGAGGGAAAAGAGAACGATGGAGATTCCTTACGTCGGTGGATCAATACCTTAAAAGATCGATTGATCCATTTATTGAATGGTAGTCCTCAGCGTTCGGCACATACGGCGGACAGTATTAAGTTGTTATTGACTTACTATTTCTCTTCGAAGAAACCTTAGCAGATAGCAAATGTTAAAATTTGATAAAGAACATCCGTTTTTGAAGTGGATCGGCATATATATAGGTAGCCAAATAACCGATAGACCTTGCCGCCTTTGGGCAAACCAAAGAACATAAACAAGGTCTACAAGCTGAAAACTTATGAACTACCAAAATCAAGAGGGACACTTATCTGACGAAAGTATTGCTCGATATGTGGAGGTGTTACAATCTGAAGATTGGGAGTCCTTACCAGATGAGGTCCAAAATCATATAGATAGCTGTGATACCTGTCAGCAAGAGGCGATGGACCTCTATGCGATAGTATCTCATAGCAGTCAAACCATTGATGTTAAGGTCCCAATACCAAAAACGGGTGCCCGAGTACTGCGCCTGCGGGTTATGCGATGGGCAATGGTGGCTGTCTTGGCAGGTCTCTCCTTTTATTTGTATCGCTATCTTGATCGTCCCAAACCGATTGATAACATAGAGGTAGACAGCCCGATTGCTAATGATCCTGGAGAGTCAAATGGACTGGACCAGCAAGATGAAGAGGACTCACCAACTTCCACTCCAAAAAAAGAAGAAACCGTAAACCCTTCCAAAACGACCACTCCTGTGTCCGAAAGGGATGTCCGCGACTTGTACGCAGCCAATTTCGTACCTTCCGAATCCATGGAATTGCTTTTGGCAGATCAACTTCGATCCTCAAGTGTGGAATTAGTAAGCCCTGTTAATGAAAAAGTGCAAAACTGGAAAAGTGGGATAGATTTTCAATGGGCAGGGATAGCCGAAGTGGGGTTAAGTATACACCTGGAGAACAACCTAGGAGAACGTATTTACGAGCAGCCGATAGTAGGAAGACGACATAACGTACAAATGGAGCTAGAACCGGGGATTTATTATTGGCGATTGGAAAGTGAAGAAGATCTGTTGATGGTCGGACGCTTAGTTTTGGAATAGATATTCCGAAAGTTATATCCCCACCATATCCCCTGGCAGTTCCAAAAAATGACAATCGTTGATCTAATTATAATACGATATGAGAGTGAGTTTGCTGATCTGCATTTGCCTTCTTACCAGTGGCTTACCCGCCCAAGGTAGCCCGAGTATGGCCCTAGCCAGATCATTAAGTGAAAATCTGCAATTTCAAGCATCAAATGAGGTGTTGAGCGATTACATTGCTAGATACCCCAATAGACTATACGATCGGGCTACAGCCTTTTTTCTGCAAAGCTACAATTATATGCAGCTTGGTGTTTACCATCAAGCCATGGTAGCGAACAAGGAATCCCTTGCTATCAAAGAAAGATTGGGCTTGGAAGGGGCCGGAGAGAATTATATGAGATCCGGTGCTATTTACCTCCTCGCTGGTGACCCGGATCGGGCCCTTACCGACTTGATGCGTGCAAAGGACTTTCCCATAGAATCCGGAGAAGTTTATGCGCTGATTGATGGTTATTTAGGGGCTACTTACGCTGAACTAGGAGAGCTAGGGGAAGCGGAAAAATATTATCAGCAATCCATCGAATCACTAGAAATAGACTTCGGAGATGAACATCCTGATTTGGCAACAGCCTACTATAATTTAGGAAGGTTGAAGTTGAAGCAAGACAAACTAGAAGACGCTGAAGGTCTATTGAGGCGAGCCATCAGTATTGCCGCTGCCCTACGCCAACATCGAACGATGGGCCAAATCTATAATGTCTTGGCCAAGGTCCAAGAAACAACGGCGCCTGATGAAGCTTATCGCACCTATGAAAAAGCGATCAGTTTGCTTGGCCGCCAATATGGCAAGCATCATGCGGACTTAGCACGTACCCATCTAAACCTTAGCCGATATTACCTCCTAGAAGAAGAACCCGATAAAGCGCGGACGCAGCTAGGGGAAGCGCTCGCCAGCCTCCTACCCGAAGAAGAGGTGAAATCTTGGAAGTATATGCCCCGCGCTGATGTGCTTAGTCTTGATCCGGTATTACTGATTCAGGTATTGGGTCAACGTACACATCTTTTACAGTTGATGTATCGGGAGCAACCGAGTAGTAGTCATTTAAGACTGGCTTTGCAGAGTACAGAAGTAGCAACAGAAGTATTGGCTTTGCACTTGGCCTCCTTAGGAGGAGAAGTAGGTCGCTTGATGTTGACAGAAAAGCTATACGATATTTTTGAGCCTGGTATTCGGGCAGCGGTCGAACTTTATGAAGATGAGGGAGAGGAAAGCTATTTGGAAAAGGCTTTTGTCCTCACCGAGCGGGGGAAGGCCATGATGGCAAAAGCGGATGATAGTGCAGTGGATATCCTGCAACAAAAAGCGGATTTAGAACTGGGATTGCGACAAGCCCTTCGGGCAGCTCAGCGCAACTTTGAAGGAGAGGCCTCCGCTGAAGCTATTGCTCAACTGCAGGAGGCAAGGAAAAACCTAAGACTATACCAAAAAGAATTAAAAGGATTTCAATACTTACAAACTGACGGTTTTGGAATTGCGGACTTGCAAAAATCCTTGGCTGAGGATGAGGCTATGCTTTCCTATTTTTTGGGCGAAGCCAATTATTATATTTTTGCGCTTAGTAGGGAAGAAGTTGTGGTAAAGCAGTTGGCGAATAATCATACGCATGTTTGGGGTAAGAAAAAGACCCTCAAGAAATTGATGAATCCGGCTTCCTTGGAGCCTAAAACAGGCATTGGGGTCTATTCGAAGATTGATCCTAAGTTACGTCTGCCAGGGATCAAACGGTCAATCATAGCTTATCGCAGGGCCATTAAAAAGCTCGATGGTTCGGAGTATACCTTCTATGCTGCGGACCTTTTTGGCAAGTTGATTTATCCGGTAGAAACCGTTCTGAGACAGAAGCGAAAACTATTGATTATTCCGCATGGTGATTTGTTTACCATCCCTTTTGAAGCTTTTTTGACCGCTGCCCCTAAGGAAGGAAAAATCAAGTACAAGAAATATGAATATCTAATCGAAGATTTCAGTATAAGGTATGCCTCAGCTGCAATGGACGCTTTGACGAAGGAGTCTTCCACCGCTGATTACACCTACGATTTCCTTGGGATTGCTCCAATCTTTTCCAAGGAAGCGGACCAACAAAATCTAGCCCAAGTTCCGGAAAAATTGTTGCGCGCCATCGAAGGAGATGAAGAAATGAAGGGCTTAGTGATCGATCGACAGCGTTTTCGGGTCTTGCCGTTTTCGAAGGAAGAAGTTCAACAAATTGACAATTTATTTGCCAAGGCGGGACGTCAGTCACAAGTGCTACTCCATACGGATGCAAGTGAAGCCAGTTTCAAACAAAGTGCATCCATGGCGCGTTTTCTGCACTTAGCTACGCATAGCTTTAGTCATGCGGGGGATCCATTGCGTTCCGGCATTGCTTTTGCTCAACCCGATCCAGAAGATGCTAAAGAAGATGGGATCCTATACCTATCGGAGATAAGCGGGTTGTCTATTCAACCAGAGCTGGTGGTACTAAGCAGCTGTGAAGGGAATAGTGGGCCACTTTTAAAAGGAGAAGGGATAGCTTCTCTGGCGCGCGCCTTTACCCAGGCCGGCAGTCCTCGAACCGTCAGTGCTCTTTGGTCGGTCTACGATACCTATACTAATACCCTGATGCAAGCCTTCTATGCTGCTTTGCTCAAAGGACAATCTTACCAGGAGGCATTGCGATCAGCTAAATTACAACTCTTAAAAGGGAAAAAAATAGCCCCTCGCATGTGGAGCGGATTTGTTTTGTATGGTCAAGGGTAGCCTCACTCTATCGACCTCCGGATACATCAATGATAGAGCCGGTCATATAGGAAGCTTTATCAGAGGCTAGCCATAGAATGGCCTCCGCCACTTCCTTAGCTGTTCCTCCGCGCTTCATAGGTACACTATCTTTGACCCGATTGATGCGATCGGGTTCTCCTCCTTTCGCATGAATATCTGTATGGATAATGCCTGGTCGGATCCCATTAACCCGAATTCCTTCCGTGGCCACTTCTTTCGCTAAACCGATCGTCATGGTATCCATCGCTCCCTTTGTGGCCGCATAATCTATGTACTCAAAGGGGGCACCTAATTTCGCTGCGATGGAAGAGATGTTGACAATACACCCTCCTTTACCTCCACTAGCAGTGGACATCCTTTTGCAGGCTTCTTGTGAACAAACAAAAACACCCAGCACATTTACAGCGAAGATCTTTTGTAAGCGATCATAGTCCAAATCCTTGAAGCGGGCTTGCGGTTCCAAGAGTGCTGCATTATTGACGAGCACATTCAAGGCTCCCAATTCCTGGTCCACCCTTTGAAAAAGGTGCTGAATCTGCTCGGGTACGCCTACATCTGCCTGAACAGCGATAGCCACTCCACCCTGTTCCCTGATCGCATCTACTACCTTTTGGGCAGCTTCCTTACTTTTGCGATAGTTGATGGCGACGGCATAGCCTGCTTGTGCAGCCAATAGTGCGGTAGCAGCTCCGATACCGGTACTCCCTCCGGTGATTAGTATCGATTTTTTCATGTCTTTTGAGCTTATTAGGTTGCTTTGTATTAAAATAATACATAGTTTTAATGATAATTTTTTAAGGGCATTTCAGTTTGTAAGCGTTCTTAAGTCCTCAAAGGACTGTCATCTAAACATCTCCAGCATTTTTCGATTCATTTAGATCGGTAGGCGATGCACTACTGCAGTCTAATTAATGTTTAAGCACAGAGGTTCAACCAATTGCGGCTTAATAAGGGGATTCCCTTGCTGAATATCGTGCAAAGGTGTGGGATCCTGATTAGACCTAGCGCTCAATTGTATCAACGAAACATTCAGAAGCTAGACGTTGAATCTGCTAGCCTTGCTATTCTCATCGGATTGGTAAATCAAAATCGTTCATAAAAATTTTCAAAGTATGAAAAAGATGTTAATCAACGCGTTTACTCTTGCGCTCCTTTTTTCAAGTTTACCTGCTTGTCAACCGGAATCCGCCCTTCCTCAAGACTTGCAGACTAAATTGTTTCAGAGTTCAGAATTTCTGTCTTATGTAGAGTTTATGGATAAAGGGAGTGAGTTGGAAAAACTTGTGATGATAGATCCATATGAAATGGAGAAGTTGGAAATTGAGGATCGACTAGTTATAGTTCGACAAAAGAAACAAACATTAGAAGAGTCTGGCAAATTACGAAAAGCCATGATTCAGTATTTAGAGGCCAATGATCATGTCTTCGAAAGAGAACCTTCAGAAGCTGAACGACAAGTAGTCTTGAAGGCAGCCCAAACTTTCATCGACGAGCAAACTGCATCTGAAGCTGCCAAAGAGTATGTAATTGGGCGGTTTGAGATGAGTTTTAGTCCCAAACAGGGGCAATTGAAAGAACAGATATGGCAACGCTTTCCTTCTTTTAATGGCAATCACCGACAATTGACTGAATGGTACCTAGAGTATAGCCAAGCAAGGAAATAGTCTTGTCTTACCCGTTTTCCAAAAATCATTTCAACTCAGAACTATGCGCTATACGGAAAAAACCAGGAGACATACTTATATCAGCTTATTCATTGTTGGCTGGTTCCTATTGTCTTCTTCTTGTCCTTTAATGGAAGCTTGCCATTGTGAAGCAGAAAACTGTGGTAATCTAGCTTCAGCGGCTTACGACCAGGAGGTCGCTAATTGTTGGTGGTGGCAATCGTCCTGCTATGATCAAGCACATGCGAATCTTGATAATGCTCATAACTGGTGCCTAATACAATACGAATATTGTCTTATGGTAGCATCTGGTTTGATTTAAAGGTAAAGAGTCCGGTGATCTTGTGACTCTTATATTTTGGCACTTTAACTTCAAAATATGTATAACTTATTAAAAAAACTCTCTTTGGTTCTCGTCCTCACAATAGGGACATTCCTTCTATCTTCCTTTTGCTCTATTGCTGAACCGTGCGAATGCCAAATCGAAAACTGTCGTAATATTGCTTTAGCCGATTACCAGCAGGAAGTTGGTAATTGTTGGTGGTGGCAATTTGGCTGTATAGATGACGCCTTGGATGGCTACTCTGCCTCTTTAGCTAGTTGCCTAAACCAGTATGAAATCTGTTTACTGATTGCCTTAGGGACGACATAATACAGTGATAAGCGTGCTTTCATCCGACTGGAAGCACGCTAACCAGCTAGGACTTCAGTCACAAGAGAATGAATTGAGCTACATCCTTGTCCCGCCATCTACCACAATCTTATGATTTCTCAATACCAGCGTTTTATCTGAGATTAAAAAAAGAAGAGGCAAGTACTGCTAATCTCCTAATCCTATATGCAGCCCAGCATACGGCACTTTTTTGCATCGACCGGGGTTTCTTTGGATGTTACGGATTTGATCATCGAAGTAGCTTGGGAATCACAAAAGGAAGAGCGACCAACTACGCCAGAAGGCTTACTGCTTCACGATGCGCATCTTCTGGAAGGCGGTAAATATTTTGAAATTATTAAATCACTCATTACGGGCTCCGTTCGAGGACAAAGTCTATAAGAAGCCCTGGATTATATTGAGCAACACCTCCTAGAAAAGGGAAGTGCTATACCATCCAGGGACAAAAGCACTATGAATTGATGAAAGCGACCACTCGCACCATCTATCAAAGTCTTCGAGAAGAGCTTCCGGGGCATTGAGTCTGGGCAAGACCTATCTCTTCGCCAACAATTCCTCCATGCGATCGGCTAAGGCTGGCAAATCAATCCCCAACTGATTCTTATTGGTTTGTAAAACTGGATTTACCAAGTGCTCAGGAAGTTTACTGGCGCCCCAATATGCGCCGAGGATAGCCCCGGTGATGGCCGCTACTGTGTCATTATCTCTGCCATAATTGGTGACAAATTCAATGGTTTTGGCAAAGTCGAGATCGCAGAACAGCAGGGCCGTTAAGTTAATTAGGTGGATTTCTCCGGCGTGAAAGGGGATGTCTTGGTTTTTAACATCCAGTAGTTGAAAGGCTTTTTGCATTTGCAGATAGTATAAACTATCGTGCGGGAAGTATTTTGGCAGCTGCAATTGCATGCTGTCCCATTCATCTAGGGTCGCTGCTTTTGCGGATCGAGCAATTCCTTCTGCATCCTTGTATATTCGATAGGCTGCTCGTCCGATCAAGCGAGATTTGAAGTAATTATCGGGGTCCGTGCTGATCATGGTTTGAAAGAGTGAATCCTTGTTGGGATTCGAACGCATGGCTTCTGCCGTCAGTGCAGCGGTCAATCCACTGATATCCCGAGCATAACCGATATCAAAGATGCCTAGTCTGTACATCTCTTGATAGGCGAGATTGGGCTTTCCTGGATAATAGGCACCAATCATGGGAGCGTATAGCATACCTCCACAAGCCATTTCCCCACCATAAAAATGGCTTAGCCGGTGACCATAGGCCTCTGCGTTTCCTTCCGCAAAAGGCT